>DASRKV010000278.1:0-7894 GCA_035648795.1 Opitutaceae bacterium | reverse complement strand
GGCGCGGGCGCCGGAGCAGTCGCCGGAACGGTCGCCGGAGCGGCCACCTGGCCGAGCATCCTCGGAGCGATCGCGAGAGCAAAGACGGCAAATGTACATGATACACCAGCCGTAACGAATTTACGTGTCATAGGGTTTCTTGGTTTCGGGGGTTAGTACAAAATCCCCGTTCTACGGGGGATAGAACGAGGCTGAGGGCTATCCTACGCCTTTGGACGCCGCCCGTGAATGAGTTTGGTTGCCTAACAATGGAGATATGTTGCCGCCCGCTCCGGGATATTTCCAGCAACTTACCGGACTTTGCTCCCCCCAATTCGCTGGAATCCAATGGCTGGCGCAATCGTTGGCAATCGTTGCGATGTCGGATCGGGGTGAGTATTTTCGGAGCCAAGATTGAACGTGGGCGCGAAAATGACGTCAAAGAACAAGGTCACACTCACCATTATGCGGTGGTGTTTGGCGGTCGACCGAGGAGCCCTCATGCTCTGGCCTCCAGATCTGTTCGGCCGGATGTCGAGGCATCGATTGGTGCACCTTGTCACAGGGCTAAAGCCCCATCTTGGCCTTGTTCTTCTTCCGATGGACACCGGGCGGATCGCCGGTGAGGCGTTTGAACACCACGCACATGTACTCGACGTGCTCAAAACCCGTAAGCTCCGCGATCTTTTTGAGGGGAAAATCGGTTTCCAGGAGCAGTTGTCGGATCTTGGCCACCTGGACGCGCCGGATCTCGGCCTGGGGCGACCGGCCGAGATAGCGCCGAAGCTTCTTTTCCAACGCGCTGCGCGAGGCGAAAGCATGGTGGAGCACCTCGCCAACGGTGATGCCGCGGCACGCGTTCTCGCGGATGAAGCTGAGCGCCGCCGCCACGTTCTTGTCGGCAATCGCCAGAATGTCCGTGGAGTGGCGGGTGACCACATCCAGTGGCTCGATCCGCACGTCGTAAGTTTCGAGTTTCCGACCGGCCATCAGTTGGTCGAGAAACTCCGCAGCTTTGTAGCCGGATTGAAAGGCGTTCAAAGCCACGCTGGACAGCGGCGGGTGCGCGAGATCGCAGCGGATCGTGTCGTTGTTCGACCCGAGGACGGCCACCTCCTCGGGCACAAGCAGATCGACCGCCTGGGCCGCGCCGATAACCTGGAGCGCGCGCAGGTCGTTGCAGGCCATCACCGCGAGCGGCTTGGGCAGGTGGCGCAGCCAGGTCCCGAGGGCAGTCGTCTGCTTCGCGTCCCAAAATGGCGTGAGGTCGCCGGGATACTCGACGTCGAACAGGTGGCATTCGTGCCCGGTGAGCCGGAGGGCCTCGACAAAACCGTCGCGGCGCTCGCACGACCAGCCGGTGTTGGTGAATCCGCAGAAGCCGTAATGCCGATAGCCGCGCTCCATGAAATGCTCGGCGCCGAAGTGGCCCATGACCGTGTTGTCCGGCCGGATCTTCGGCACGCCGGGAAACGGCGGCGTGTCGTTCAGGTCGACCAGGGGAAGATTCAATTTCTCGCAGGTCTGCGCCAGATCCTGCGTGGTGTGGCGGCTGATCACGCCGTCCCATTTATTCGTGTGCAGCCAACGGGAATCGACTTCCGCCCGGGCTTCATCGTCAAGAAACGCCGCCCACGGCTGATGCGAGCGCTCGTAGTTGGCAATCCCTTTGAGCATCGCCGTGCATTCCGGAAAGCGAGTCATGAACACCAGCAGCACATGGGGTCTCACGATGGCGACGCTGCAGAAAACCGCCGCGTGACGCAAGCGTCCGCCGCCCGGCTGAACACCCGGGCTGGGGGTTTTTGGTTGAGCCGATGCCGTCGATTCGATGCTGTCGCGGACGACCTGAACCCAGGCGGAACCACGAACCACCCCGGCCATGACCAATCCCCCACTCTCTTCTGAACCCGGGTCCCGACCCGCGCGCAGGTTTTTCACCCGGTTGCTGCCGATGCTTTCGCCCCTGGCCATTCTCCCCCTGGCCGGCGCCGGCGGAAGCGGGGCTTCATCGCTCGGGCTTTTCGAAAACCACGGTGACATCGGCGAGGTCCGCCACGCCGGATCCGTGCAATATGATCCGGCCCAAGGGAGCTATCTCGTCGCGGGCGGCGGCGAGAACATGTGGTTCGTCAAAGACGCCTTCCATTTCGTGTGGAGACAGGTTTCCGGCGACGTCTCGCTGGCCGCCGACGTCCGTTGGATCGGCACCGGTGGGAACCCGCATCGCAAGGCCGGCCTGCTGATCCGCCAGAGTCTCGACCCCGACTCGGCCTATGTCGACGCCGTCGTCCACGGCAACGGTCTCGCCTCGATCCAGTACCGGGAATCCCGGGGCGACGTCGTCCACGAGGTCCAGGCGAACCTTGCGGCGCCTCGCCGCATCGGCCTCGAAAAACAGGGCGACACCGTGTTCATGTCGGCCGCCGGGAAGGGCCAGGAGCTGCAGCCGACCGGCGGCTCTTTCCGCATCAAGCTTCACGCGCCGTTCTATGTCGGCTTGGCCGTCTGCGCGCACGACAACAACGCCCTCGAACAGGCGGTCTTCTCCGCCGTCGAACTTACGAGCGGCGCGGCGCCGACCGCGGCGCAACCCGTGCTGCACAGCACGCTCGAAACCATGCCGGTCGACTCCGGGGACCGCCGCGTGGTCTACCACACCAGCGATCACATCGAGGCCCCGAACTGGTCACGGGACGGAAAGACCCTGTTCTTCAATAGCAACGGCCGCCTCTACCGGCTGCCGGCAACCGGCGGCGATCCGCAGCCGATCGACACGGGCTTCGCCACCCGCTGCAACAACGACCACGGCCTGTCGCCCGACGGACGGCTTCTGGCGATCAGCGACGCGTCCCGCGGCGAAAAGTCGGCCATTTACATCGTGCCGGTCGAGGGAGGCGCGCCCCGGCCGGTCACGTCGCTGACGCCGTCGTACTGGCATGGCTGGTCGCCGGACGGACGGACCCTCGCCTACTGCGGTGCCCGGAACGGCGAATTCGATGTTTATACCATCCCGGTGGACGGCGGTGACGAAAAGCGCCTGACCACGGCGCCCGGTCTGGACGACGGACCCGAATACTCCCCGGACGGCCAGACCATCTACTTCAATTCGGATCGCACGGGGCGCATGCAAATCTGGCGCATGAAGGCTGACGGGAGCGACCAGACGCAGGTGACTTCCGACGAGTATAACAACTGGTTCGCCCATCCCTCCCCCGACGGCAAGTGGATCGTCTTCCTGACCTACGATGGCGAGGTGAAAGGCCATCCCGCCAACAAGGACGTGATGCTGCGGCTCATGCCGGCCGGCGGCGGCGAAATCCGCGTGCTGGCCAAACTCTTTGGCGGCCAGGGGACGATCAACGTGCCTTCGTGGTCGCCGGACAGCACCCGGCTGGCCTTCGTGAGCTATCAATTGCTCCGGAGGTAATTCTGTCTCGCTTTGTAATTTGCCGCGGCTACCACTGGGCAACCCCGGAATATTTCCATGGCTACCCCGGACAAGCTCCCCCTCCGCGAGAAATTCGCCTACGGCTTCGGCGACCTCGCCTCCGTACTCTACTGGCAGACGTTTATGGTCTACCTGACGTTCTTCTACACAGACGTCTTCGGCATCGCCGCGCTCGCCGCGGGCACGATGCTCGGTCTCAGCCGGACCGTGGATGCTTTTTTCGATCCCGTCATGGGCATGGTCGCCGATCGCACGGAAACGCGGTGGGGGAAGTTCCGGCCGTTTCTGCTGTGGTTCTGCGTGCCGTTCGCCATCGTCGGCGTGCTGACCTTCACCACGCCGGGTTTTGGCGACACGGGCAAATTGATCTGGGCCTGGTGCACCTACAACGCCCTCATGCTGCTCTACACGGCGATCAATATTCCCTACACGGCGATGCTGGGAGTGATCTCCTCCAACCCGAATGACCGCACCTCGCTGTCGTCGATAAAATTCGTGGGCGCCTTTGCCGCGGGCATGATCGTTTCGCAGTTATTGCTGCCGATGTCGAAGATCATGGGGCACGGCAATGCGGCGCGCGGCTGGCAGTTGTCGTTCGTGATCATCGGCATCGCCGCGGTCGTGTTCTTCCTCATCACGTTCCTGAACACCCATGAGCGCGTCCGCCCGCCGAAAGCGCAGAAGACTTCGGTTTTGCGGGACTTGGGTGATCTTGTCACCAACGGCCCATGGCTGGTCCTGGTGGCGGGTACGATCACTTTCATTCTCTTCGTAGCGCTGCGCAGCAGCGTGATCGCGCACTATTTCAAGTATTACGTGGGATCCCAGACGGTCACCCTGCCCTCCTTCCTGCCCTGGATCGGCGGCACGCAGGAGTGGCATCTGGAAGGGCTGGTTTCGACGTTTAATTCCAGCGGTCAACTGGCCTCGCTTCTGGGCGTTATCTTGGTGCCGTTCTACGCCCGATGGCTGGGACGGAAGGTGGCGTTTGTTTCGCTGTTCGTGGTCGCGATCTTGAGCACGGCTTCGTTCTGTCTCTTCAAACCGGACCAGCTGGCGCTCATTTTTGGCATGAATCTGCTGGGCTCGATCACCGGCGGTCCCCTCAGTGCGCTGCTCTGGGCCATGTATGCGGACACGGCGGATTACGCGGAATGGAAGCGGGGCCGGCGCGCCACCGGGCTGATCTTTTCGGCCTCGATCTTCTCCCAGAAGTGGGGCTGGGCGATCGGCGCCTGGGCGGCCCTTGCCCTCTTATCGAGCGTCGGCTTCAAGGCCAATATCATCCAAACGCCGGCGACACTGCACGGATTGGTCCTGCTGGTCAGTCTCATCCCCGCAGTCGTCGGCGTGGTCTCGATTGTCATCGTCTTGTTCTACCCGCTGAACGAAACCAGGATGACGGAAATCGCCTCCGCCCTGCAGGCGCGGCGGGCCGCTGAGCCGCCCGAGCCGGCTGGGGCAACCGCAGCCTGAGCGAAAACACACCTGCCACGTCGGCTTGACGTGGCGGTTGATGGATTGCCTCCCCACCCGCCAGGTACCTCGGATCTACCCCGGCTTGGCCGCCGGCAGATCGGGGGTATCCCCCGTCCATTCTCGCGGAAAACCAGGCTTTATTCTTTTTTGAATCCGGGATAATTGGATCACATGAGCGACCTCACGCTCATCCTCCAGAAGATGGAGCGGGGTGATCCCCCGGCGGCGGATCAGCTCATGCCGCTGGTCTATAATGAACTGCGCAAGATCGCCGCGAGCCAGATGGCTCGCGAATCCGCCGGCCAGACGCTTCAGCCCACGGCGCTGGTGCACGAGGCGTGGCTGCGCCTCAGTGGCAATGACCAACCTACCTGGCAGAATCGCGCCCACTTCTTCGGTGCGGCCGCCGAGGCCATGCGGCGCATCCTCATTGACCGGGCGCGCCACCGCCGCGCGCTGCGCCATGGAGGCGGACAGGAACGTCTCAATGTGGACGACCTCGAATTGGCGGCCGCCACCGACAACGATGATCAATTGCTCGCGGTTCACGAGGCGCTGGACAAGCTGGCCGCGCAGGATCCGCAAAAAGCCCAACTGGTGAAGCTGCGCTACTTTGCCGGAATGACGATTGAAGAGGCGGCGCTGGCGCTGGGGATTTCCGAGCCGACGGTCAAGCGCTGGTGGACCTATGCCCGCACGTGGCTCTACCGGGAACTTCGCGCCCAGGATGTAGTCGGACCCAACATCCAGCCCGGCCCTGAATGATCCGTTTGGAAGGGGAATTCCGCATGAGACGAAGAAGAACCCTGCGCAAACGCGATGGATTATTCTCCCCAACGTGAAGAAGACCTGTTTGCCGCCGCGCTCGCGCTGCCGGTGGCGGAACGACTGCGTTATCTGGAGCAGGCATGCGGCGGCGACACCGGCCTGCGGCGCCGCGTCGAAGCGCTGCTCCGCGCCCATGACACCATCGGCGATTTTCTCGAAGCGCCGCCGGCCGCGGATTTGTCGGAACTGGCCCGGGCCGCCGAGCCCAAGCCGCCGCCGGAAGACGCCGCGAGCAGCGTGATCGGCCGCTACAAGCTCCTCCAGAAGATCGGCGAGGGCGGCTGCGGCACGGTCTACATGGCCGAGCAGGAAGAACCCGTCCGCCGCCGGGTCGCGCTCAAGGTCATCCGGCTTGGCATGGACACCCGGGAGGTCATCGCCCGGTTCGAGGCCGAGCGCCAGGCGCTGGCGCTGATGGACCATCCGAACATCGCCCGGGTCTTCGACGCCGGCGTCACGGACTCCGGCCGCCCCTACTTCGTGATGGAGCTGGTGCGCGGCGTAAAGATCACGGACTTCTGCGACCAGCACAATCTGCCCACCGCCGGCCGCCTAAACCTTTTCGTCCAGGTCTGCCACGCCGTGCAGCACGCCCACCAGAAGGGCATCATCCACCGCGACCTCAAGCCCTCGAACATCCTCGTCACCCTCCAGGACGGCGAGCCGGTGCCCAAGGTGATCGACTTCGGCATCGCCAAGGCCACCCAAGGCCGGCTCACCGACCAGACGCTGTTCACT
This sequence comes from Opitutaceae bacterium, assembly GCA_035648795.1. Classification (GTDB taxonomy): domain Bacteria; phylum Verrucomicrobiota; class Verrucomicrobiia; order Opitutales; family Opitutaceae; genus Fen-1467. Next base: position 1,419 of record DASRKV010000278.1, on the reverse strand, counting down.
GCGTTCGAACAGTTCATCGGCACGCCGGCCTACATGAGCCCCGAGCAGGCGGAACTGAGCAGCCAGGACGTCGATACCCGCAGCGACATCTACTCGCTGGGCGTCCTGCTCTACGAGATGCTCACCGGCCGCACGCCCTTCGAGGCGAAGGAACTGCTCAAGGCTGGCCTCGACGAGCTGCGGCGGCAGATCCGCGAAGTCGAGCCGCCCAAGCCCTCGACGCGCCTGAGCACGCTGACCGACGCCGACCGCTCGACCGTCGCCAGGCTCCGCGGCACCGCCCCCGCGCAACTCTCCGCCCTGATCCGCGGCGATCTCGACTGGATCGTGATGCGGTGCCTGGAGAAGAACCGCGCCCGCCGCTACGAAACCGCCAACGCGCTCGCCCTCGACCTCGATCGTCACCTCCGCGACGAACCCGTGGTGGCCCGGCCGCCCAGCGATTTCTACAGGCTCCAGAAACTGATTCGCCGGAACAAGCTTGCCTTCACCGCCGCCGCCACCATCGCCGCCACCCTCGTGGTCGGTCTGGGCGTTTCGACGTGGGAATATCTGCAGGAAAAAGCCGCCCGCGAGCGCGCCGTCGCCGCTGCCAGGAAACCATTCGCCTCGGAACCCGCCTCAGCAGTTTCGTGCAACAGCGGATCCAGGATATCACCTATGCGGCCGTTGCGCGGCCTCTCGGCTGGAAGCCCCGGCCGAAGGTCGGACCGGCGTTGCAGGCCGCCGGGGCGTATTTGCGGCCGGAGCTGTATGGCGAAGCCGTGCTCACCATCGGTGGACCGGTGGAAGACTGGCGCCACGGTCGCATCGACGCCGTGATCAGCGTGGGGCCGCTCGAATGCATGCCGAACAAGATCGCGGAGGCGCAGCTTTTCCACGTCGCCGAGCGCGAACGTCTGCTCGCGCTGACCCTCCCGGTAAACGGCGATCCGCTGGACGACGAAGTGCTCGACAGTTTCGCCTTCGAGGTGCAGGCGCGCTTCGCCGGCCGGCAATCGGGCCGCGGCCCCCTCCGCCCGGCCGCGCGTGCCGAAAGGGCCAGCCGATGACCTGATCCCCGATCGGCCCGGCGGGGTGCGGTCGTTTCCCGGCAACGGAGGGAATCGGCCCTGGCAATGTTCGGTATCGACTTTTTCGATTAACGGCTTCGTCGGAGAGCGGGTATACTCTCGACGACATCCACCTGGAAAGAGACCACGCATGCCCCCCTCTGCTTCAGCCCAAACGAACCTTTCGCCCGGCCGCGAACCGTCCTACCCCGGCGCCCGCCGGGCCGTGGGACTGCTGCTCCTGATCAACTTGTTCAACTACATCGACCGCAATGTGCTCGCCGCGGTGGTTCCTTGGATCAAGGACACCTGCTTCAACGCGGACGGAACCGTCCGGGGCAGTCCCACGCTCACGGCGCTGCTGCAG
>DASRKV010000277.1:0-2758 GCA_035648795.1 Opitutaceae bacterium | reverse complement strand
GGTCGACACCATGCCGGATTCCCTGCCGGTGCTCGAGCTCGCCACCGGCGGTGAGCCGGGCCTGGTGGTGCACGCCGGCACCGGATCGTTTGTCGCCGCCCGCGCGCCCGACGGTTCGGTGCATTATGCCGGCGGCCTGGGCTGGCGTTTTGGCGATCCTGGCAGCGGCTACGACCTGGGCCGCCGCGCGATTGCGCTCGCCTTGCTCGAACTCCAGGGCTGGGCCCCGCGCACCGCCCTCGCGGAGCAATTGTCCGCCCACACCGGGATCGCCGGTTACGCCGCCAACTCGCGCTGGTTTTATCGTGGCGGGGACGCCAACCCGACCATCGCCGCATTCGCGCCGCGCGTCGTGGAACTCGCCGGCCAGGGTTGTGCCCCGGCCCGACGCGTCATCGCGGAATCGCTCACCGGCCTCGCGGCGCTGGTCGACGCCGTCCGGTCGCGGCTGTTTCCCGGTGCCACGATGGATTCGCCGGTTCCCTGCGGGGTGTCGGGCGAATTGTTGAACCGCCCGCCCTGCTGGTCCGCCCTGCACGATCTCGCCGCCACGCCCGCGCGGCCCGTCGAGCTGCGGCCGGTCACCGGGCGTCCCATCGAGGGCGTCTGCCGTCTGCTCCAAAAAATGGCGTAACCGCGCAGGCCGGGTTTGCCTGCGGGCCGCGGATCAGTACCCTGAATCCCTATGGCCGCTGACGCGGAGCAAATTCCTCCGACACAGAAAAAACCGAGCTATCCGGTCATCGATGAGCTGCGGTCCTATTTGCGCCGGTACCGCCGCGATCGCGATCTGCCCGTCAGCTACGAGCGACTCCGGAACTTCCAGGAGACGGCGCCGCTCATCGATGCCGACGGGCGCGCCACGCTTTGGGAGACGGTGGCGTATCACGCCGAGGAGATGCGCGTGCTCAATGAGGACCTCAAGCGCATCTACGCCCTGCTCAAGGTCGACGGCGATTTCTCGGTCATGCGCCATCTCTATATCGACCGCATCGACTTTTGCGCCTTCGGAAATTCGCAGCCGTTCCGCATCCGGATCGTCAACGCGTTCAACGAAAATCCCGACTACTTTTATATCAAGAAGGCGGATGCCTCCCGCGTCTATGGGCTGGAGCTCGAACATCTGCTCTCGCCCAACCGCCTCAGTTTCCTCACCTCCGGCGGCATGCTGGTCGAGGAACATATCCCCGGCATTCCGGGCGACGTGTTCATCGACCGCTGGCTGTATCACGGCGATCTGAAACCCATCCGGGTCGCCAAGGAGCTGGTGAAGTTCAACGAGCGCAGCTTCATCCGCCTGCTCGGCGACATGCGGTCGTACAATTTCGTCGTGGTCATCATGCCCGATTTCGAGGACGCGCAGATCCGGATCCGCGCCATGGATTTTGACCAGCAATCCTACAATGGACGGAAGAACTTCTACCTGCCGCAGTTCTTCAAGGAAAACCGCGAACTCGCGCTCTACTGCCTCAAGCACCTCCGTTACGAGACCTCGCTGCAATATCAGCGCGAGGAACAGACGCTCATGCTCCAGCGCTGTGAGCTCGCGGCCCACCGGCTCGGCTACCTCCTGCAGGTCATGGCCCGGGATCGGATTGCTCCGGACGCCAAAGTGCACCAGCTCCGCGAAAGTCTCGCCGAGCATTTCCATTCCGACCATTACCTTCGCTGCCAGACGATGGGTGAACTGGTCCGGGAAAACCTGGAGACCCTGCGGCGCAACGTCGGCCGGCCGGTCGCGCCGCCCGCCGGCGAGGAGGAACTGGCGTAGGCGCTTGTCGGACTTTGCGCAGAACGACGGCGCGGTTCGGCCACCCTACCTTTGGCTCTTATGAAACAGCGGTTGCGGTGTGGCCGCGAGCGCGAGCGAGTGGTTTCGGGATCGGCCAGCCGCTCGCAGCTACGCGACCCGATCAGCAGCCGACGGTCAGGACGATCTTGCCAAACTGCGAACTGGTTTCCATGCGGCGCAGCGCGTCGTCCGCTTGATCCAGCGGCAGCGTGGAGTCGATCACCGGCACAATCCGGCGACCCTCGACCAGGCGCACCATGGCGGCGAAGTCAGCCGGGGAACCCATTGTGGTTCCCAGCAACGCGATCTGCCGGAAGAAAACCTTGCGCGCGTCGAAGCCGGGCGGATTTCCCGTCGAGGCGCCGTAGAAGACAATCCGGCCTCCGGGACGGGTCAGTTCGATCAGCTCCTCCAGGCCCACGCCCATCGCGCTGTCCACGACCAGATCGAAGAGTCCGGCCTGTTGTCGCAGTTTCGCGGCCCAGTCGGGTTCCCGGTAGAGGGCTCCGCCGGCGGCCCCGATGCCTTGGGCGCGCTTCAGCTTTTCGGCGGAACCCGACGTCACGTGGACCGTCGCGCCGGCCGCCAGCGCGAACTGCGTCGCCAGAAGCGCCACGCCTCCGCCGACGCCCGTGATCAGCACGTTTTCCCCCGCTTGAAGCTTTCCCCGGGCAAACAAGGCCCGCCACGCCGTGAGACCGGCGAGCGGCAGCGCGGCCGCTTGTTCCATGGTCAAATGCGCCGGCCGGACGACCAGGTTGCCGACCGGCACGGCGATCGCCTCGGCGAAGGTGCCGTCATCCGGCATCCCGAGGATCCGAAAGCCTTGTATCTTGAACGGTGAAGGTCTGGTTGCGGCTTCCGAGAATGGGCCATAAAGCTCGTCGGAGGAAGCCGCAACCAGACCGGGTGGGCGACTCCCCTTCCGAGTCAGACCGGTAAAGCCTGGAAACGTGCAAACGATTT
>DASRKV010000276.1:0-9013 GCA_035648795.1 Opitutaceae bacterium | reverse complement strand
ACCCCGCTCGTCCGCCGGGCTGCCCATGACAAATCCGCCGGCCGGTATCGGCAGCATCTCCGTCCCGAGTTCGGGGATTGTCCAGGGCCGATCTTCCTCCGGCCCACGGGATCTTTCGAGAACGGCCGCGAGATCAAGGGTGCGATTCGTCGAAACGGTCACCGTCCTCGTCGCCGACATGTAGCCGCCCAACTCAAAGCGGACCGTGTAAATTCCCGCCGGGAGATCACCACGAAAGGGCGTCCGGCTTTCCATCTTTGTCTGATCATTCTTGAATGCCGTTTCGTGCAACGTTCCGCCGCGGATCAACACCCGCGCTCCCGCCGGCGTTGTCGAAAACATGACGGATCCGGGTCTCGGCTTGAGCGCCACTTTCACGGCGGTGTTCTCCTCGCGCACCGCCGCACCGCCCCGGCCGTTTTTGACGACGACGCGGGAGGTGACGGGCCGATAGCCTGGCGCCTGGACCACCAGCTCCTGTTCCCCGTCGGGTACGCCTTGCGCGACCGCCCGGCCGGCGGCAAACGGTATGTCCGACGCCGGACCCAGCCAGAGCCGGGCGTCGGCGTCAGGTGGGTCAATCGTGACGGTAAATCCGCGGGCCGCGTCCGCCGCGCTCCACGGTAGCGCACCGGACGTGGTGCCACGGTCTTCCCTCGCGCCGCAGGTCGCGGAGTGCCTCCGGATCGGTCGCCACCGCCTCGGGCAGGAACTTCAGAGCCACGGGCAGTTCCAGTTTCCGATCCCGCGCCGCCCAGACCACACCCCTCCCGCCCTGGCCGATCATCCGGACGAGTTCGTAGCGGTTGAAGGTCAGCTTGCCCGGGGTCAGCGGCGGCACCGGCAACTCGACCCTCCTGGTCGGCGCCTGCTCGAGGTCGGATGATTCAGGGATATTTTCGGATTCGGAGGCCATGACACGACGAGAACCCGGCCGCACGCATTCCCGCCATATTTTCTGAGCAAGTGCGGCGACGCAAGCCTTGGCGACCAAAGGTTTTTGATTGCCCCGCAAAGACGACGTCCCTTTTAACTTCATGGCAACAGGGGTTTGGAATCTCTGGCTGCCGCTCGATCCATGTCCCTCACTCCATTTAGCAGCCAGATCATCGCCGACGTCGGTATCAGCTTCGGCGATGAGGGCAAAGGCAGGCTTATCCCCGAAGTCGCCGAAGAATTGCGCGATTCCGCCGCTCCGGTGTCGGTGGTCCTCAAGGTCAACGGCGGCGCCAACTCCGGTCACACGGCCGGCGGCATCAAGCTCAACCTCCTGCCCGCCGGCGTCGCCGTCCCGGCCATCCCTCACCTGTGCATCGGCAGCGGGGTGGTGGCCGACCCGCGCAAAATCTGGTGGGAGGCCAGGCCGCTTGAACAAAAGGGCTACGCCGTGCTGGCGCGGCTCCTCATCGACGAACGCACCCTGGTCTCCGATCTCACCCACCGGCTGCTCGACCTCGCGTGGGAGGACTATCGCACGAACATCCTGGCCGAGGAGCCGCGGGGCTCCACCGGCCGCGGCATCACGCCCGCGTACCTCGACGAGGTGGGCCAGTGGCAGATCACGTTTTCGGATTTTCATGCGGGGCGGAATTGGTTCGCGCGCAAACTCGCCCAGCGGGCCGATCGCGCGGTGCGGTTCATCCAGCACGTGTGCCGCGTGTCGCCCGAGACCTTCGCCGGTTTTTTTGACAAGCTCACGGCCGCCGAGCAGCGCGCCAACAACGAGTCGGTGCAACTCGGCGTCTTTGACCAGGCGGAGTTCGATTTCACTCGATTCCGCGGCGATGGGTCTTTTGCGCTCAACCTCCCGCTGCTTACTGATGTCTACTGGCAGGCCGGCACCACGCTGGCGCGCAACATCGGGGAGGTTCGTGAACTCATCCTGCGCGAACTGAGCGCCGGGCGGACGGTCATCGGCGAGTTTGGCCAGTCCTACTGGCTCGACAAACGCCACGGGTTCTCCCCCAACGTCACGGCTTCGCATACGTTCACGCCGGAATTCTTCGAAAGCGCGGGCGTGCCGGTGCAACGGATCCACACCTTCGGCGTCGCCAAGGCCTACGACACCAAGGTCGGCACGCACACCTTTCTGACGAAGATCGACGATGCCCATCCGCTGGCCGTCAGGCTGAAGCTGCTCGAGTTCGGCACGAGCACCGGCCGGCAGCGCATGGTGGGATGGTTCGATGCCGTCGAGAAAGGTGATGCCCTGCGCTATGGCGGCTATCAGGACGTGATGATCAACAAGTCCGACGCCCTCACGCACGCCGGCGAATGGCGCGGCGACTTGTTGGTGTGCACCGCCTATGAGGACGCCAGCGGCCGGCGCTATGCGCACGTGCCCCGAAATGAGGCGGTCCGAAAGATGCTCCGACCGGTGTACCGCTCCTCTCCCGGCTGGGCTGAGGACATCTCGTTTGTGCGCCGCTTCGGTGATCTGCCGCGCAACGCGCAGCGCTATGTCGCCGCGATGATGAAGGCCGTGCTCGACGTCGCCTATGCCGGCGAAAGCTGGCCCGCGGCGGCCAAGCTGCCCAACCTCCGTTATCTCGGCGTCGGCCCCCTGCCCTCGCAGATCATCAAAGACGTCCCCTCGACTTCGGACCTCGTGAAGCTGGCATGCGAGGATTGAAGGACCACGAGCGGGAAAGCAGGCGAAATAGCAGCGCTGGGCAAGCTCGGGTTCTCCTCTGTCGGTCACGTCGTTGATCAACCCGCGACCGCGGACGCAAGGGCTCCGGGCGAGCTCGGCCCCTGCATGCGCGGGGTACGGTCCTTTGCCGCAGCTTCCCCTGAAGCCGCCGCATTGCATGCTATAAGGCCGGCTTTCGATTGTGGCGACGGTCGAAAACGGGATAGACCTTGCCGCCAGGCATATCGAGATTTGGCTGCCTGTGCGTCTTCAACCTCCCCGGCGCGCGAGAGATTCAACGTCTGCAACCCCATCCATTGTTCATGAGCGAAGCCCCGGCCACCCCAGTCAAGGTCAAGTTTTTCAGCGGTGAGGATATCCCGCTGGAACTGCACAAAGTGCGCGTCGTGCAGAAGCTGCATCTGCGTCCCGTCGAAGAGCGGCTGAAGGCCATGCAGGCCGCCGGGTTTAACACCTTCCAGTTGACCACCCTGGATGTGTTCCTGGATATGCTGACCGACTCCGGCACGAACGCCATGAGCGACAACCAGGTGGCGTCCATGCTCCGGGCCGACGACGCCTATGCCGGCTCGCAGAGTTTCTTCCGGATGGAGGCGGCGGTCCGCGAGGTGTTCGGCAAGCAGTACGTGATTCCCGTCCACCAGGGCCGCGCCGCCGAGAACGTGCTTTCGCGGGCGTTCATCAAACAGGGCGACGTGATCCCGATGAACTACCACTTCACGACCACCAAGGCGCACATGGAGATCAATGGGGGCAAGATCTTCGAGATCTATACGGACGAGGCGCTGAAGATCAAAAGCAGCTTCCCGTTCAAGGGGAACATGGACATCGCCAAGTTGAAGGCCCTTATCAAGGAACACGGCGCGGCCCGGATCCCGTTCATCCGTCTCGAGGCGTCGACCAACTTGATCGGCGGCCAGCCTTTCTCGATCGCGAACATGCGCGAGGTGCGCAAGGTCGCCGACCAGCACGGCATCATGGTGCTGCTCGACGCTAGCCTCATCGGCGAGAACGCCTATTTCATCAAGCAGCGCGAGGCCAAGTTCAAGAACTCCTCGATCAAGGACATCCTGCTCACGATGTGCGGCCTCGTGGACATGATTTACTTCTCCAGCCGCAAGGTCAGCTCGACCCGCGGCGGCGGCATCTGCACCGGCAACAAGGAGCTCTTCCTCAAGGTGCGCGATCTGGTCGTCCTGTTCGAAGGCTTCGTCACGTACGGCGGCATGTCCGTCCGCGAAATCGAGGCCCTGGCCGTCGGCATGTACGAGACCACGGATGAGACCGTCATTAGCCAGTCGCCGTCCTTCATCGCCTATCTCGTCAACCAGTTGGACAAGCTGGGCATTCCGGTGGTCACGCCGGCCGGCGCCCTCGGCTGCCATCTCGACGCCATGGGTTTCCTGCCGCACGTCCCGCAGAAGGAATATCCCGCCGGGGCGCTCGCCGCCGCGCTCTTCATCATTTCCGGCGTCCGCGGCATGGAACGCGGCACGATCTCCAGCGTGCGCGATGATCAGGGCAACGACATCCTCGCCGACGTCGAGCTACTGCGCCTCGCCTTCCCCCGCCGCGTCTTCACGCTGTCGCAGACGAAATTCGTCCTCGACCGCCTGACCTGGCTGTACAAAAACCGCGAACTCGTCGGCGGCTTGAAGTTCGTCGATGAGCCGACCGTCCTCCGCTTCTTCATGGGCCGGCTCGCGCCGACCAGCAACTGGCCCGAACGTCTGGTCAAGCAGTTCAAGAAGGACTTCGGCGACAGCCTGTAGCCCGGCGTATCGTCAGACGCGCGCGGAATCCAATGTCGCCGGTGGCGCGCGTTGTCTCAAATGCGCTTTGCGCTGCAGCCCCTGAGGAACAAGGCGCCTTGAGGACAAGTCGCACCACCCTTGAGCTCGCTCGGAAAGAAGTCTGGTGGCGCGCGTTGTCCCAAACGCGCTTCATCCCGCTAGAAATCCTGCAGCCGCCCTTCGCCGGCGCCGCGACCGGGTTCGATCCGTTCGAAGACCTCGCCGATCAGGTAGATCGAGCCGGTCACCACCACCAGATCTTCCGGACCGCCGAGGGCGCACTGTTCGGGCCCGGGAAATGCGTCGGCGACGGTGGTGTGGGCCACGCGTCCGCCAAATGCCGGCGGGAGGCAGTGCTCCAGCTCCGCGTACGAGCAGGCGCGCGCCTGATGCGGGATTGCCAGGTGGATCTCGCGGGCATGTCGGCCGATCACCTCGAGCAACGCCCGGGCGCGGTATTCCCCGAGCGCGCCGGTCATGATCACGGGCTTCCGACCGGTCTCCGCCACGAGCTTGGCCAGGTTCGTATCGAGCACCTGCGCCCCCTCGGGATTGTGCGAGGCGTCCAGAATCAGCGGCCGGCCGCCGATCGACGTCCGCTGCCAGCGCCCCGGCCAGTTGGCATGCAGCAGACCGCGGGCAACGGTCTCCTCGCTCAATCGCCAGCGCGCCGGCAGCAGGCGCGCGGCCAGCGTGGCCGTCGCGGCGTTCCAGCGTTGGTAATCGCCTTCCAGGTTGGTGCGGGGATAGCGGTCGATTTCCTCGCCAAACTCCTCCCGCACCGAAACGACCGGCGCATGGCACGCGACTGCGATCGCGCGGATCACCTCCTCGGCGACTGCCGGCATGCGGCCGAGGACCACCGAGCAGCCGGGCTTGATGATGCCCGCTTTTTCCGCCGCGATCGATTCGAGCCGGTCGCCCAGCATATCGCAATGGTCAAATCCGATCGACGTGATCGCTGCCACCTCCGGCTGCACGACGTTCGTGGCGTCGAGCCGTCCGCCGAGACCGACCTCCACCACCGCCGCATCGACCTGCCGCCGCGCGAATTGCAGGAACGCCATCGCCGTCATGAATTCGAAGAAGCTCGGATGGTCGGCGGCGCTGAACAGCGTCGGATCGTCCGCCGTGGGCCGCAGCTCGTTCACATAGGCGATAATCTCCGCCTCGGTCAGTCGCTGCCGGTCCACCTGCACCCGCTCGCCCAGCTTGACGAGGTGCGGCGACGTGTAGAGGCCGGTCCGCCAGCCCGCGGCATGCAGGATGGCGTCGAGCAGCGCCGACACCGATCCCTTGCCGTTGGTGCCGGCGACGTGGATCACCGGATAACGCCGCTCCGGATGGCCCAGCGCCTTGACGAGCACCCGCATGCGGTCGATGCCAAACTTCACCCCGCGCGCCTTGAGGCCGAACAGATATTCTTGAACCGCGGAGTACGCGGCGGAGGGCACGGTGGCTTCCATGAAAAGACGCGAGTTGAGCAGGCCCGAGCGCCTGCGTCACGCCGTCTTTTCCGCCGCCGGCTTTCTCTTCAGGTGCAGCGCCTGCAGAATCTCGCGCAACCGGTCACGCATTTCGAGCCGGCTGACGATCTGGTCGATCAATCCGTGTTTGAGCAAGAACTCGGCCCGTTGAAATCCTGCCGGCAGCGACTGCTTGGTCGTCTCCCTGATCACCACCGCGCCGGCAAACCCGATCAGGGCGCCGGGCTCGGCGAGAATCACGTCGCCCAGGGTCGCGAAACTGGCCGTGACCCCGCCGGTGGTCGGATCGGTGAGAATGGAAATGAACGGGAGCCGGGCGGCCGCGAGCCGGCCGAGGGCCGCGCTGGTCTTCGCCATCTGCATCAACGAAAAGATGCCCTCCTGCATCCGCGCGCCGCCGGCGGCGCTGATGATAATGCAGGGAATCTTCTCGGCCACGGCCATTTCAATCGCGCGGGTGATTCTCTCTCCGGTCGCGCTGCCCATCGAGCCGCCGCAAAAGCGAAAGTCCATCACGGCCAGGGAAACCCGGATGCCGTGGATCAGCCCCGTGCCGCACACCACGGCCTCCGTCAGGCCGGTGTCCTTTTCGTATCTTTTCAGCCGTTCGGGATACGGCTGGGAATCGACGAAACCCAGCGGGTCGGCCGCCCTCACCTCCCCGCCAAACTCCTGGAAGGACCCGGGATCGAGCAGATGTTTGAGGCGGTCACGGGCCCCGATCCGAAAATGATAGCCGCTCTTCGGCACCACCATCTGGTTGGCTTCGAGGTCCTTGTTGAAGACAATCTCGCCCGAGAGCGGACATTTCACCCACACCCCCTTCGGGATGTCCTTCTTCTTGGCGACAATCGTGGGGTACTGCGGCTTGTTGAAATGCACCATGGGATTCAGCCGTGGCCAAACGTGACCACATCGAGATTCACGCCGCCGGCCCGGCGAAGCACCATCGCGCAGGCGTTGAGGGTGGAACCCGTCGTGAAGACATCATCAATAAGAACGTATCGTTCGGCGGCGTTTATGTCAGCGTCCTTCCGCAACGCAAAGGCATTCTTCAAATTGACCCGGCGGGTCCGCCGGTCCAGCGCCGTCTGGGTCGGCGTGTCCACGATGCGCCGCAGCGGTTCCGCCACCCGCGTCCCGGGACCGCCCGCCGCCGCAAAGAGCTGCGCCAGCAAGCGGCTCTGGTTGTACTCGCGTTCGCGTTCCTTCCGCGGATGCAGCGGCACCGGCACCAGGACCGCGCCGCGGACATAGTCGACCATGCCCGGCGTCGCCCGGATCAGCACCGCCATGTCCTCCAGCACATGCAGGGCGCGGTGATACTTGAGGGCGTGGACGAGCGAACGCCCGGGGCCCTTGAGCAGGACGCAGGTCCGGCCTTCCCGGAACGCGGGTTCGAGTTCCGCGCAATGGGGACAACACCGTTCGCCGTGGACCTCGCCGTAAAACGGGTGCCCGCAGACGCGACAGCACGGAGGTTTCACGAAGGTCACCAGCGTGGCACACTGCGGGCAGAGGTGCCACAGGTTCCCGCCTTCGACCAGACGCGCGCAATGCACGCACACCGGCGGAAAGACGAGGTCGCCGGCCGTGCGCCACCCTTCGCTCAGCGCGCGCCATGTGGTCATGCCTCAATAGAGCACTCGCGCCAAAAAGAGCCCCTGGGCGGGTGCCGTCTGGACGGCGTGGGTCCGGCGCCCGGAACGCAGGATCGTCTCCACCTGCTCGGGCGTCAGCTTGCCCTGCCCCACCGCGACCAGCACGCCCACGAGGCTGCGCACCATTTTGTAGAGAAAACCGTCCGCCTCCGCCGTGATGCGCAGCCGCGCACCGCGTCCCGTCACTTCGAGACGACGCAGGCACCGCACGGTGTCCCGGTTTTCCCTGCCGTTGGAGGCCGAAAACGCCTCGAAATCATGCCGTCCCGTCAAGCAGCGAGCGGCCGCCTGCATGGGCTCGACCGCGAGCGACCGGGAGATCGACCAGCAGTAAGGATCAAGAAACGGATCCGCCATGCCTCCCTGATGGAGCTGGTAAAAATAGACTTTGCCCCGGGCTGAAAAACGCGCGTGGAAGTCTCCCGGGATCGGGCGGATCGACCGCACTTGGATGGATCGGGGCAGTCCGCCGCGAAAGGCGGCCATCAACTTGGCCGGGCCGTGTTTCCACCCGGCGTCGAAATGGAACACCTGGCCGAGCGCATGCACGCCGGCGTCGGTGCGGCCGCTCCCGTGAATCCGCACCTCGCGATCCAAGATCGATTGCAAGCAGCGCTCGATCGCGTCCTGGACGGCGCCGCCACCGGGCTGGCTCTGCCAACCGCTAAAATGACCGCCGTCGTAGGCGCAGACGCATTTCCAATGCTGGACTTGGGGGATGACCACGGAGGACACGGTGATTGTTTCAACCACGGACTAAACGGATGGGCACGGATAGACCATACCTGATTTTCATCTCGCCTCGGCCACAACGCATGCTTTGTGGCCACGAGCGCCAGCCACTCGACAGGCTGTCTCGGGACTGACGCTCGCAGCCAGCTCCATCCAAGATTTCTCTCCGTCGCAAGCGAGACTACTGAGGTTTTCTTGATGTAGTGACAAAAAGAGGTGGTGCGGCTTGTCCTCAAGACGCCTTGGGCGCGTTTGTGACAACGCGCTCCACCAACGTCACGTCATTCCGTAAGGCTCAGCAGGTCCTGCGAGTTTCCTCCAGCACCATCCAAGCGCCTGACAACCGCGATCACGCCTCCCCGGCCTCCGGCGGAATGTGTTGATCCAGGAAATCCTGCAGGATGATGCAGGCCGCCCGGGAATCGATGAGCCCGGTCGCGCGCACTGCCCGCCGTTCTTGCCGGGGAATGGATGCCTCCGCCTCATAGGAGGTGAGCCGTTCATCCACCAGATGGACCGGCAGCGCGAATTCCTCCTCGAGTCGGGCCGCAAAAGCCTCGACTTCCTTTGCCTTGAAACCGGCGGAGTCATCCATGTTAAGCGGATGGCCGAGCACCAGATCGGTGATCTTCCTCTGCCGGATCACCGCGGCAAGTGCCTCTATCCGCCCTTTTTGGGCGGAGTCCG
>DASRKV010000275.1:0-2897 GCA_035648795.1 Opitutaceae bacterium | reverse complement strand
GCGCCCCGGCCGGCGCCGAACCGCGTGTTGATCCACTCGGCCCCGGTCATGACGTTGGAGCGGCGCATCCACTTCGACATGTAGACCATGAGGAAGATCTGGTTGAACACGGGCCAGAGCCAGGGCAGCCAGACCGACTTGAGGCCGTAGACGAACACGATGTATACCAGCCACATGGTCCCGGTGATATCGAACATGCCTCCGGCGTCGGATACGCCCAGAATCCAGAAAGGCAGCTTCTTGTCGGCCATGAAGTAGGAATTGAGGCCCTTCGCCGCCCGCTTCGTCAGCACGAAGCCGATGATGACGGTCAGGACCAGATACCCGACGATGATGCCGGTGTCGAACGAGCCGAGTTTCATGAAGGAAAGCGCAGTCGGATTCCGCAGGGAAGAGGTTGGGCGGGGGACCCTGGCGAAAAAGTCGCCGGGGCGGGGCCACGGCGGGCTGTCGATTAGATGTGCGCGCTGCCCCGCGCAAGATATTTCTCCCCGGCAGACTCCGGATGCGTGGCCCGCCAGACCTGGAGGATTTCCTTCCGAGGCTTGCGGAACGCGCGGAGTTATGCGGAGATTAACGGCTACACATGACGTTTCGATTTGGATTGCGGTTGGTGGCTGGCTTTGAAGCGGCGAAAGGATTCATTGTGCTGGCGTTCGGCCTGGGTCTGTTCCACCTCGTGCATCAGGATGTGGGGGAAGCCGCCGAACGCCTGGTGCGCCATCTGCATCTCGACGTGGACAGCCATTACCCGCGCATCTTCATCGATGCCGCGGCGCGGTTGGACGATACGCACCTCCGTCTGCTGGCGACAGTGGCGCTGGTCTATTCGGTGGTGCGCTTTGTCGAGGGCTACGGACTGTGGCGGGACCGCCGTTGGGCGGAATGGTTTGGCGCGATCTCCGGCGCCATCTACCTGCCGCTCGAAGTCTACAAGCTGACGGAGGGCATCACCTGGCCGCGCGTGACGGTCCTCCTGGTGAACGCCATCGTCGTATTTTACCTCGCGCAGCTCTTGGTGCGAAAACAGATCCACCCGTCTGCTGCCGTCACCTCGCCTGCGGCGCCGGCCGGACCATGAAGCTCGCCCCCCTTGGCGACTCGGCGGTCATCGTGACGCTGGGGGAGACCCCGGATCTTGCGACCGTGGCCGCAGGGCGGGCGCTGGCCGCCGCGTTGGAGGCAAAACCGCTGCCGGGATTGATCGAGTGTGCGCAGGCCAACGCCGGCGTCACCGTGTTTTATGATCCCGGGCGCGTCCCGAAACGAGGCGGAGTGTCGCCGTATGCCCGCGTCTGCCGGTGGATCGAGGATCGCGCCCCGGCGGCGGGGCAGACCGCGATTCTCTCCGGGCGCCAGGTGACGCTGCCGGTCTGTTACGGCGGCGAGTTCGGACTGGATCTGGAGACGGTGGGCGCCGCCCACGGGTTGACGGCTGACGCGGTCATCGCGCTGCACAGCGGCGTGGAGTATTTCGTCAGCGCGATCGGGTTCATTCCCGGCTTTCCCTATTTGCGCGGCCTTCCGGAACGTCTCCATACGCCGCGTCGCAAGACGCCGCGCACCCGGGTGCCGGCCGGATCAGTGGCGATCGGGGGCGCGCAAACCGGCATCTATCCCTTCGAAACCCCGGGCGGCTGGAACCTCATCGGCTGCACTCCGTGGCGGCTGTTCAACGCCTATTCGCAGGCGCCGTCACTCCTGCAGGTCGGCGATTGTGTGCGCTTCAAACCGATTAGCCCCGAGGAATACGGCGCCTCGCGCTCGTCATGAGCCGGATCCACGTGCTTAAGCCCGGCCTGATGACGACCGTGCAAGACCTCGGCCGGCCCGGGTGGCAACGTTATGGCGTGAGCCCCGGAGGAGCGGCTGATGCGTGGGCGCTGCGGCTCGCGAACCTGTTGACCGGGAACCCCGAGGGTGCGGCGGCGCTGGAGATCACGGCCTCCGGCCCGATATTGCGGTTCGCCGAGCCGACGTTGATGGCGATCTCCGGGGCGGATTTTGAAGCTTCCGTCGACGGCGGTCGCGTGCCGGCATGGCGGCCCGTGTGGCTCGGCACCGGAGCGGAGTTGGCGATCGGTGCGGCCCGGACCGGGTTCCGGTGCTACCTCGCCGTCGCCGGCGGCCTGGCGGTGCCGCGCGTCCTCGGCGGACGGGGCACGCATCTGGCCGCCGGCTTTGGCGGTTTCGAGGGGCGCGCCCTCCGGGCCGGAGACGTTTTGAAAATCGGGCCGGCGTCAGCATGGGGGAAGCGGTTCACCCTGGCATTGGCCGGTGCCGAGGCGATGGTGGCTGCGCGCTGGGAGGTGGGCGTGGCCGTGCGGCCAAAATACACGAATGCGCCGGTGATCAGGGTGGTCCGTGGTCCGCAATGGGAGGCGTTCGGCGTGGAGACGCAGACGCGGTTTCTCGGCGAGCGATTCACGGTGGATGCGCGCTCCGATCGCATGGGATTGAGGCTCAACGCGACCGGTGGGAGCCTGCTCGGAGAGCCTTTGCCGGAAATGGTGTCCGAGGGGATTACAACCGGCACGGTGCAGGTGCCGCCTGACGGGCAGCCGATTGTTCTCCTGGCCGACCGCCAGACGGTCGGCGGTTATCCCAAGATCGGCACCGTGGCGAGCGTTGACCTGCCGCTGCTGGCCCAGTTGCGTGCCGGCGATACCGTGGCCTTTGCCGAGGTCTCCGTCGCCGAGGCCCAGGAACTTTTTCTGGCCAACGAACGGTCGCTGGCCACCGTGAAGCAGGGCATCGCGCTGCATGCCACGTGAAGATTGAATCAAGAGGAAAGATCGCCTGCCGGCCGGCTCCTGCATTGTCCGCCGTGTGGTCGGGTCCGTCATGCGCCGGATCGACCTGAATTGTGATCTGGGCGAGGGAGCGGCGCATGACGC
>DASRKV010000274.1:0-2918 GCA_035648795.1 Opitutaceae bacterium | reverse complement strand
CGCCGCCGCCCTTCCGGGCCTTTCCGCCGTCGTCACGGTGGAACGCGACGCCGCGGGCGTGCCGGCCATTCACGGCGCGACCCGCCTGGATGTGGCGCGGGCGTTGGGCTATCTGCACGCGCAGGACCGGTTCTTCCAGATGGACCTCCTGCGGCGCCGGTCCGCGGGCGAACTGGCCGAACTCTTCGGCCAGGCGGCCGTTCCCGTCGACCGCGAGGCGCGGATTCATGGTTTTCGGACACTGGCGCGGAGTGCGCTGGCCTTGTTGCCGGCGGCGCAGCGCGAACTGGTCGACACCTATACCGCCGGCGTCAACGCCGGTCTGGCCGCGTTGCGCGCGCGGCCTTTCGAGTACTACCTGCTGCGCGTCCGGCCGCAGCCGTGGCGGCCGGAAGACACTCTGCTCGTCGGCTATTCGATGGTGCTCGATCTGCAGGATTCCCGGGACCGGTACGAGCAGATGCTCGCCGCGATTCAATACAGCTACGGCCGCACGATGCTCGATTTCGTCGCGCCCGCCGGGACCGAGTTCGACGCGGCGCTCGATGGCGGCACCTTCCCGCAACCGCCGGTGCCGGGCCCCGAAATCATCGACCTGCGGAAGCGCAAGGCGGACACGGGAGCGGAAATCCGCGAACGGTTCCGCCTGGCGCGGCGTCCGCCGCGCGACGACGAATTCGCGCCCGGATCGAACGTCTTCGCCCTGGCGGGCAGCCGGACCGCCAACGGATCCGCTCTGCTCGCGAACGACATGCACCTCCATCTGGGCGTGCCCAACGTCTGGTACCGGGCGGAGCTGGAGTGGGAAAACGAAGTTTCAAGTTCCAAGTTTCAAGTTCCAAGTTCGGAATCCAGAACTCCAGCCCCGGACTCAAAAATCCAGAGTTCAGATTTGGAAGCTCCGCCCGCGGCCCGGCCGACGGAGCATCGCGTGACCGGGGTGACGCTTCCCGGGATTCCTCTCGTCGTGGCCGGCAGCAACGGCCGCATCGCCTGGGGTTTCACCAACAGCTACGCCGATACAGCCGACATCGTCATCGTGGAAGCGAGCAGCATCGACCCGTTGTTATACAAGAACGGCGTCGATCTTCCCCAGGTGGAGCAGCGCCAGGAGATCATCCGCGTCAAGGGCGGCGATCCGGTCGCATTGACCACGCGCTGGACGATCTGGGGACCGATCATCGGCGACAGCGACCGCGCCCGCGCGCTCGCGCTGCACTGGGTGTTCCACGATCCTGCCGCGCTCAACCTCAATCTCCTGGAACTGGAGACCGCGCCCGATGCGGCCACCGCGCTGGCGCTGGCTCCGCACTTCGGACTGCCTGCCCAAAACATCATCGTCGCCGACCGCGACGGCGCGATCGGGTGGACGATCACGGGTCTCCTGCCCCGCCGCGTCGGATTCGACGGCCGCCTGCCCGCCATCTGGGGCTATGGCGATCGCACCTGGAACGGCTACCTCCCGGCCGACGAGTATCCGCGCGTCCTCTCCCCGCCCGCGGGCCAGCTCTGGTCCGCCAACAACCGTCCCGTCAGCGGCGCGTCCTATCTCAAGCTCGGCGACGGCGGCTACGACACCGCGGCCCGCGCGCGTCAAATCCGCGACGATCTCACCGCCCTCACGACGCCCGCCACACCGCGCGATCTCCTCGCGATCCAGCTTGATGACCGGGCCGTGCTTCTCGAACGCTGGCAGAAACTCCTGCTCGCAACCCTCACGCCCGACGCCGTCGCCGCCCACCAGGACCGCGCGGAGCTGCGCCGCCTGGTGTCGCAATGGAACGGCCAGGCCTCGATCGATTCGGTGGCCTATACTCTCGTCCGTCGCTGGCGGGAGTCCGTGGCCGGGCGGGTGCTCAACCCGGTGTTCGAACCGTGTCTGGAGCAGGACGAATCCTTCGATTTTCGCCGGCTTGATTATGAGGCCCCGCTTTGGCAGATGGTCCAGCAACGGCCGCCGAATTTCCTCACCCCGGATAATCTGACCTGGGATGATCTGCTCCTGAAAGCCGCGGACGACGTGCTGCAGTGGGCGGATCACCAGAGCCGCCCGTTGCCGCGTCTCACCTGGGGCGGACGCAACACCACCCGCATCCAACATCCCTTCAGCCGATTCCTGCCGGACGTGCTCGCGCGCTTGCTTGACATGCCGGCGGTGCCCTTGCCCGGTGACCGTGACATGCCGCGGGTCCAGGGGCCCAGCTTTGGCGCGTCGGAGCGTTTTGTGGTTTCGCCGGGTCACGAGGAAGACGGCATCTTCCACATGCCGGGGGGCCAGAGCGGCAATCCGCTTTCGCCGTTTTATCGCGCCGGGTTCGCCGCCTGGGCGCAGGGCAAACCCGCGCCTTTCCTGCCCGGTCCGCCGCAGCACACCCTGCGGTTGCAGCCCTCGCTCAATCCGGCTGGCAGCCAACCGTTGCGATGATCGCTGCGGCGCTCGCAGCTGCTCCCATCAGAATCGAAAGCCCACTCGCTCGCGCTCGCGGCCACAGGTGACAGGCGCACGACGCAGCTGCGACCGCCGGGTTCGGCCACCGCGGCCCCCAAGCCTCAACCCTGAAAGGCAAATGCCGGCACGCCGCGCGTCCCCGGCTTCGTCCGGAAAAGACATCCAGCCAGCGGTTGTGCGGCCAGTTGTTCTTCGCTGAGGTACTGTCGGGCCGACGTGATATAAAGCGTGTCGAGTTCCGGGCCGCCGAAAGCGCAGGAAGTCACGTGCGCCACGGGCAAACGGATGGTTTGCAGGAGTTCTCCGGTCCGCAGATTCCAGCGCGTCACCGACCACCCGTCATACATCGCGATCCACAACATGCCCTCGGCATCGAGCGTCGATCCGTCGGGGCGTCCAATTCCCGGCGGAATCGAGATTGCCGGGCGCCGGTTGGCGATGGCGCCCGTGGCGTCGTCGTAATCGAAGG
>DASRKV010000273.1:0-13892 GCA_035648795.1 Opitutaceae bacterium | reverse complement strand
TTCGTAGGTTAACGTGACCTTCGTCTTCTTGTCGGTCTCGGTCAGCGGACCGCCTTTGAACCACTGATCCCAGTTGATGTGCGCGGGTTCGTTGTAGAGATCGAAGAGCACGGCGGGGTTGTTCTGGTAGACCGACGCGAGGTCCTTCCAGAACAAGACGCTGTTCTGATCGGGAAGATTGTGCTGGCCGATGTTCTTGCCCCATTCACCGGCATCGGACCAGTGCAGATCGAGGATGATGTAGGCATCGTTGGACGCACAAAGATCGACCACTTGCCGGACGGTGGCGCGATAACTCGCGCCGGCGTCCCGCTGGTCCGGCGCTTTGCCGAACCACCGGTCCTGCGTGAGCGGCAGGCGGATGAGATTGGCCCGCCACTCCTTCACCGCCACCTCGATCGTTTTGAGGATGTGACCATCGCCGTCGTTGGACCACTCCAGGCTGGCACAGTTGACGCCGCGCAGCCGGACGGCCTGCCCCGTGTTGTCGAGCAACTGATTGCCGACCACTTTGAGCGGCAGGGGCGCCGACGAAAGACCAGCCGCTGCCACAAGACTGGCCGCGGTCGCGAGGAAAACACGCCGTAATCCGGGCAAGAATCCGTTGTTGGTCATGAAAGGCATTCCGAGCAAGATGAGGCAGTCGGGAGTGTCGTCGACTTCATTTTGTGATGGGTCCGATACCCCGAAGCTTGCTTGGACGTGGCGAAATGCATGCGCACGACCGGAAGTCATTCCGGGGAGCGCCCGCGTCCCGCGTGCTGCTCGCGGAGTCTCGCCGAGAGCGGGTCCGAATGGTTCGGGCGAGACGCCCAAACCAGCACGCGAGACGCGTGCGCTCCCCGGACAAATTCGGGTTCTGCAGATTCCGAATGCATGATCGCCTGCCGGCAGGCTCGTAAACCAACTCGATCGAGTCGGGTCTCAAAACCACGGCAGGTTTCTGAGGACCCCGAACAAGATGATTGCCCCAAGTCCCAGCCAGATCACCGCCGGGCGCGGAGTCGCGAAGCGGAGACCGTGTCCGCGAATCAGTCCCAACCCGACGTGGCAGGCGAGGACGACATAGAACGGCACCAGCAGCACGGCGAGGGGATTGAGCGTCCAGGCAGCGACGAGCTGCCCGTGCAGCAACTGATGCGTGGCGCGCAATCCGCCGCAGCCCGGACACTGCAGGCCGGTGGTTGCGTGGAACAGGCAGGGATAAACCTCATGGCGCGCCGGATCGACCAGGTAGAGCGCACTGCCGCCCGCCAGCGCGAGGCCGGCCGTCACCAGACTCCAGGCGGCCGGGCGCGGAGGATGACGCTCTTTCGGCGACAGCGCGATCGCGGCGGTGTTCAAAGGCGCTGGCGTCAGTTGAACTGCGATTTGACCTCCGGCTTGCTCAACACCACCAGCGCCCAGATGCCAAAGGGTATGCCCAGCAGGCAGCAGGGGGAGATGCAGGGAATCATCGCGACGATGGCCGCGGCCAGGGCGAAACCGTGACCGGTCAGCTTTTGCATCCGGAGCGCGCCGAAGAGGATGAAGGCGCCGATCGCGATGCCGACGATCTTGGTGCCGATTCCGATGGGTCCGTAGGCAAACATCCGGATGAAGTGGGCGACATTCGGATCCAATCCGGGCAGGTCCGGCGTGGCGGCCATGCTGGTCAAGGTCAGAAGCAGACCGACCAGACCGCCCGCAATCCCCAAACCAGCCGTCACCATGAGGGCGATGGCCGGGCCCGAGACAAGTTGTTGCGCCCGGCTGCGGGCGCGGGCTTCGCCGCCGCCCTGGGTGCCACCCGCCGGCGCTGCCGCCGGCGCACTCGGAACAGCAGTGGCGGGCGGCGGAATCCCACCCATCGGTGGCGGCGCCACGCCCAGCACGTCGGCAAACTCGGCGAATTGGCCGAGCGGTTTCCAGTTCGAATCGCCGGTCTGCTGGGCCATGGTCTCCCGATTGGCCCGGCCTTCCGCGATCCACTTTTTTATCTGGTCAATCGCGACAGGACCGTACTCTCTGCCGTCCGCTCCGAGGATTTTGAACATGAGAGCCATTTAGTCGGTGCCGGCCGGTTCGGCAAGGCGTAAGCGGCGGCGGATCAATCGAGGGGCTTCTCCCGGTCGTCGGTCGCTTGCGGCACGGTTCGTGAGTGGCCCGGGCGGCCTGCCCGTGGTGGAGCAGAATCCTCGGACATGGGCCAGATGCCCATGCCACGTGGCACGGGCGTCCCGGCCCGGGCGTCCCGCCCGTGGTCCGGAAGAATCCCCAGACAGGGGCAAGATCTGCGTGCCACCGGGACGACCGATCACCGGGAGATGTGCCCGTCAATCGAGATGCGGAGGGTCAAACCGCATTCCGTGCGCCGCCGCCACCGCCGGGCAGGTGATGCGGCCCCCCTGGATGTTGATGCCGCCGGCGAGGGCCGGTTGCAGCCGGCAGGCCTCGGCCACGCCGTGGTCGGCCAGCAGCTCGACGTAGCGATGCGTGACGTTGGTGAGGGCTTGCGTGGCGGTGCGGGCGTAGGCGCCGGGCATGTTGGCGACGCAATAATGGGTGACACCCTCTTCGACGAAGACCGGCTGATCGTGGGTGGTCGGTCGCGAGGTCTCGGCGCAGCCGCCCTGGTCAATGGCGATGTCAACGAGCACGCTGCCCGGCCGCATGCAGCGCAGCATGTCCCGGCTGATCAACCGCGGGGCCCTGGCTCCCGGCACCAGCACGGCGCCGATCAGCAGGTCGACGGACGGAAGCAGATCCATGAGATGCGCTTCACTGGAGTACAACGTGTGCGAGGTGTGAAGCGTGATATCCAGAAATCGCATACGCTCGAGATCGACCTCCAGGATGGTGACGTCGGCGCCGAGGCCGATGGCCATGCGGGCCGCATTGATGCCGGAGACGCCGCCGCCCAGCACCACGACTTTGCCCGGCAGGACGCCGGGCACCCCGCCCAGCAGCGTCCCGCTGCCGCCGTGATGTTTGGCGAGGAAATAGCCGCCGACGAGGATGGACATGCGCCCGGCAATCTCACTCATCGGCTCGAGCAGCGGCAGGCGGCGGTTGACCTCGATGGTCTCGTAGGCGATGCCGGTCACGCCGGATTTCATCAACGCCTCAGTGAGCGCCCGGTCGGCGGCGAGGTGCAGATAAGTGAAGAGGATCTGGCCGGGCCGCAGCAGGGGATATTCCTCGGGCAACGGCTCCTTGACCTTCACAATGAGGTCGGCTTTTTCGAACACGGCGGCGTGGGAGTCGACGAGCGTGGCGCCCGCGTTGGCGTAGTCGGCGTCGGGAAAACCCGAGCCGGCGCCGGCCTGCCGCTCCACGATCACGGCATGGCCCCGCTTGATCAGTTGATAGGCGGTGGAGGGCGCGAGGGCGACGCGGTACTCCCGCGATTTGATTTCCTTGGGAAGTCCGATGGTCATAACGCGGAGTGTAGGACAAAACCGCGTCGAGGAAACTGGATTCCGCCGGGCGTCTTTTGGCCCGCGTCGGCGGCTGGGGCCGTGGGGCGGCGACCCCGGCGACCCGGGTCAGTCGTGCCCGGCGGGAATCACGGTTTGGCCAGGGAGCGATTGATTGCGCTCACCAGGGCTTTGATCGAGGCAAGTTCGATATTCGTGTCGATGCCGGCGCCGAAGTACGTCAGACCGCGTCCGGACTTGACCTGGATGTAGGAAACCGCCCGCGCCTCCGCCCCCTTGCCGAGCGAATGCTCCGAGTAGAAGAGGAGTTCGAATGCCGGCACGCCGGCGGTGCCGAGCCCGTTGACGAAGGCATCGATCGGGCCGTTGCCGACGCCGGTGAATTTGTGGGTCCGGCCCTCGAACTTGATCGCCGCCTCGCATTTCACCTGGCTGTCGCGCTCGGTGGTGCGGAAATGTTCAAGCTTCACCGGTTGTTCCCGCGAGATGTATTCCCGGAGGAAGGCCTCATGGATTTCCTCCGGAGTGATCTCCGCTTTCCGTTCGTCGGCGAGATCGTTGATCACCCGGCCGAACTCCTTGTGCATGGCCTTCGGCAGGTCGTAGCCGAACTCCTTTTCCATGACGTAGGCCACGCCGCCCTTGCCCGACTGGCTGTTGATGCGGATGATCGCCTTGTAGGTCCGGCCGACATCGGCGGGATCGATGGGAATGTAGAGCACATCCCACGGCTGGCCCGGCTTTTGCGCGGCCCACGACTTCTTGATCGCATCCTGATGGGACCCGCTGAAAGCGGTGAAGACAAGTTCGCCCGCGTAGGGCTGACGGGCCGCCACCTCCATGCGCGTGCAACGCTCATAGACCTCGCGGACGGCGTTGATGTGGGTGAAATCCAGCCCGGGATGAATGCCGTGCGTATAGAGATTCAGCGCCACCGTCACGATGTCGAGGTTGCCCGTGCGTTCACCGTTGCCGAACAACGTGCCCTCGACGCGGTCGGCGCCGGCGAGCAGTCCCAGTTCCGTGGCGGCGACGCCGGTGCCGCGGTCGTTGTGCGTGTGGAGGGAGACGAGCGTCAGGTCGCGCCGGGAAAGATGGGAACACATCCATTCGATCTGGTCGGCGTGGACGTTCGGGGTCGCATATTCGACCGTGGCCGGAAGGTTCAGGATGATTTTATTGTCGCGGGAAGGCTCCCACACGTCGGTGACCGCCTCGCAGATTTCGAGCGCAAAATCGAGTTCGGTGCTGGTAAAACTCTCGGGCGAATACTCCAGCCGGAGGCGCGTCCCGCCGGCGACGAGCGGGCGCGTCAGCTGTTTCATCAGGCCCACCGCATCGACCGCGATCTTCGTGATGGCCGGCTTCTCGGCGCCAAAGACGTAGCGGCGCTGGGCGGGCGAGGTGGAGTTGTAGAGATGAAAGATGACGTTCGGCGCCCCTTGAATCGACTCGACCGTGCGGGTGATCAGATCTTCGCGGCACTGGCACAGCACCTGGATGGCGACGTCCGCCGGTATCCGGTGTTCGGCGATCAGGCGGCGCACGAAATCGAATTCAATCTGCGAAGCCGAGGGGAAACCCACCTCGATCTCCTTGAAGCCGATGCGGACGAGCAGGTCGAAGAATTCGAGCTTCTCCTCCACATCCATGGGCATGGCGAGGGCCTGGTTGCCGTCGCGCAGGTCGACGCTGCACCAGATCGGCGGGGCCGTGAGGGTGCGGTTGGGCCATTGGCGGTTGGGGAGGGAGACCGGCGGGAACAGCCGATACTTCGTGATCGGAGCAGGTTGCATAGGAATAAGGGATGGAAATTAGCGGAAAGACGGCCAAGAGGAAAGGAAGAGTGTGCGGGAGAACGCGACACGGCAGAGGCGCGCCGGCGCGAGGCGGGGTGTGGCAGGCTGACGCACGATCGACTGCTACGCAGTTCCCAGGAATCGTGCGTCTAGATAAGTCGGAGCGCCTGCAGCGGTAAGTTCATCGCGGAAGGCAAAGTAAGGCGTTCGGCGGAAGGAGTGTCAAGTCGGCCCGCGCCGGGGTGGTGGCCTGAGGGGAGCAGTTTTGCCTTGGGCGCCGTGCCTGCCGGTGTAAGAAGAAGATGTGTTCCAGCGGCTACGAGTAACTAGGCGCCGTCGCGCAACGTCTCTCCCAGCATGTTTAACGCTGGCCTCCAACATCTATGGCTGACGAGACGTTTGACCTGTCCGCGTGTCTCGAACGAGTGCGCCAGCATGACCAGGCGGCGGCGCGGGAATTGGTCGAACACCTTTACCCGCTCGTCATCCGCATCGTGCGTTCGCACCTGCCGCGCCGGGTCGCGGAGGAAGACCTGGCGCAGGATATCTTTCTGAAGATGTTCACCCGACTTGACCAGTACAAGGGGGCGGTCGCCTTCAGCCATTGGGTCTCGCGAATCGCGGTGACGACCTGCATCGACCAGCTTCGCGCCCAGAAGCGCCGGCCGGAGTTCCGCTGGGCCGATCTCTCGGAAAAGGAGGCCGAAGTGCTCGACTCGGTCCTGACAAGCGATGGCGAGGTGGCCGTCAACGATGCGCTCGCCTCGCGGGAATTGGTGTACAAACTGCTCGGTCAGCTCAAACCCGAGGATCGGCTCGTTCTCCAGTTGCTGGATCTCGAGCAGCGCAGCGTGGCCGAGATCAGCGAACTGACCGGCTGGAATCCCTCCCTGGTCAAAGTGCGGGCGTTCCGGGCCAGAGGGAAATTGAAAAAACTATTTGAGGAGTTAGAACGAAAGGAACGGTCATGAAGAATTTTGAATCCAGGTGGCAGCGGCTGGTGGTGGCGGCCCGGCAGGCGCCGGTGGCGGACGAGGGGGCGGCGCCGTATGGTTTTGCGACACGGGTGGCGGCCCGGGCGATGAATGCCGGCCAGCCGGCCGTGTTGGCGGTGTTTGGCCGGTTCTCGGTGCGCGCGCTTTACCTCGCCTGTCTGCTGACGTTGACAGGCGTCGCGGCCAATTATCTTGCCTTTGCGGGCACGGAAGATGATGAGCAGAACTTGATCGACCCCGTATCCGAGGTGTTCACGAACGCCTCATCTGGATGACCAAACCCTGGCAGATCTGGCTGGTGCTGATCGCCATCTTCGCCACCGGTACCGCCGGCGGCTGGCTGGTGGCGATGCATATCGCGCGCCGGGAGGCTCCGCGCCCTCCGCCCCCGCCCGAGGTTTGGGCCGCCCGGCAGATCGAGCGCGTGGCCGACGAGGTGCAGCTGACGGCGGAGCAGAAGGAACGCATCAAGCCGATCGTGAAGGCGAACATTGACGAGTTGATCAAACTGCGCCGCCAGGCGATCGATGTTTTTGACCGGATGGGAAAACAGATTGCGGCGGAACTTACGCCGGAACAGCGCACGAAGTACGAAAAGATCCTGCAGGAGCGCCGCGAGGCCCGGCGGCAGTTCCAGGAAATGCGCAACGCCCGGCATCGGGGCGATGGCGGGCCGGCGGGCGGCGGGGAACCACCCCCGGCGCCTGGCGATCATTCTCTCCCTCTCCCGCCGCCGCCGCCGGAGAAACCCGCCGGAACCTGACGCCGTATTGCGGACTTGCTGGCGGGTCGGCGGGCTGGTTACCTGCGCGGCATGGATCAACTGCTCGCGGGCAAGAGGATCATTCTTGGGGTGACGGGTTCGATTGCGGCCTACAAAGCCGCTGACCTAACCAGCAAGCTCTGCAGACTCGGGGCAGAGGTGACGCCGGTGATGACGGCGGCGGCGCAGAGATTCATCACGCCGCTGACCCTGCAGACTCTCGCGCGGCAGCCGGTGGCAGCGGATTTGTGGGACGAAGGCAACGGCTGGCGACCCGGCCATATCGAGCTGGCAGAGAAGGCTGATCTGTTGCTGGTCGCGCCGGCCACGGCGGATGTGATCGCCCAATTTGCAACCGGGCTGGCGCCGGATTTTCTGAGCTCACTTTTCTTGATGGCGCGCTGTCCCGTGTTGATCGCGCCGGCGATGAACGGGAAGATGTGGACTCATCCCGCGACGGCCGCCAACGTCGCGACCCTCAAGGCGCGCGGCGCAGGGTTTATTGGTCCGGAGGAAGGCATGCTCGCTTGCGGCTACGAAGGCATCGGGCGCCTCTGGCCGGTTGAAGGGATTGTCGAGCGTGTGGTGAAACTATTGACGCAGTGAGGGTTGGGCGAACGTGGATTCCTGCCCACGACGATCGGCGTGCGCGACCAGGCCGTTCAATCCCGCCCGCTGCGTGAAGGTCCGGGCTCCTGCGCGAGCGCCGGTCAATGGCCGGTGCCCGCGACCGGCACCCCATTCACGAGCCGCGAGAGGCCGAGGGGATTCTCGTCCTTGAGGGCGTCCGGCAGCAGCGTGGGGGGAAAATCCTGGTAACAGATCGGCCGGACAAACCGGTAGAGCGCCGCCGTGCCGACCGAGGTGAAGCGCACGTCGGTCGTGGCCGGGTAGGGCCCGCCGTGATTCATGGCAGGGCAGACTTCGACGCCGGTCGGATAGCCGTTGATGATCAGCCGGCCGGCCTTGCACTCCAACCGCCGCACCAGCGATTGCGCTCCGCGGAGATCGTCCGCCGTGCCGTGCACCGTAGCGGTCAACTGGCCCTCCAGTCCGTCCGCGATCTGCTCCAATTCTGCCAGCGTGGCGGCCGAGAACAGCAGGGCGAACGGCCCGAAGACCTCGTCAGCCAGCTCCGGATGCTCCCGGAAGTTCGCCGCGTCGGTGCGCAGCACGACCGGCTCGCCCTGCGTCTGTCCCGGATCCGGCGCCTGACGCGCCCGCGCCAACAAGTTCACCCCGCCGGCCGCGGCCGCACGCGCGAGCCCCTGATGATACGATTCGCAGATGCCGTGGTGCAACATCGTTGCCGGCGCGACGGCCTCGAGCCGGGCGGCCAGCGTCTTCTGGAAGTCATCGAAGCCGGCGCCCCGCAATCCGAACACGAGGCCGGGCTTGGTGCAGAGTTGTCCGACGCCCATTGTGACCGAAGCGCACAGCCCCTCGGCGATGGCGGCGGCGCGCTCGCGCAGCGCTCCGGGCAGGATAAACACCGGGTTGAGGCTGCTCATCTCGGCAAAGACCGGGATGGGATCGGGCCGGGCGGCGGCCGCGTCGAACAAGGCCCGGCCGGCCACGCGCGATCCGGTGAAGCCTACCGCCCGCGTCGACGGGTGCCGCACCAACGCCAGGCCGATCACCTTGCCGGAACCGTGCAGCATCGAAAACACGCCAACGGGCAGCCGGCATCCGTCGACGGCCCGGCGGATCGCCGTCGCGACCAGCTCCGAAGTGCCGGGGTGGCCGCTGTGCGCCTTGACCACGACCGGGTTGCCGGTGGCCAGCGCGGAGGCGGTGTCGCCGCCCGCCACGGAAAACGCGAGCGGGAAGTTGCTCGATCCGAACACCACCACCGGTCCGAGGGGAATCAACATCCGCCGCAGATCGGGTTTCGGCCCGGGCCGCCGGTCGGGCAGGGCGGTGTCGATGCGGGCATCCACCCACGAGCCCTCGCGCACGACCTGCGCAAACAGGCGGAGTTGCTGGACCGTGCGCGCTCGTTCGCCAGTCAGGCGCGCCTCGGGAAGACCGGTTTCCTGATGGGCGCGGGCGATGAGGCGATCGCCCAACGCCGTGATCTCGTCGGCGATGCGTTCAAGAAAGGCGGCGCGCTGCTCTCCGGTGGTTTCGCGATAGGCCGCGAACGCGCGTTCGGCCGATTCCATGGCCGCGACCACGTCCGCGGCGGCGGCCGAAAAAATCGGCGGGTCCAGCGGCCGGCGGTCGAGCGGGCTCAGGGGGCGGACGGTGTCGCCAGTGCCGGAGCTCAGCCGTTCACCGATGAAGTTTTTGCCGTGCAAGTCCATGGAGAAATGAAAAGGCCAGCCGCGCGCCAGGCAAATCAAACAACGATGACCGGGTTCCGAAGCAAGCCGATCCCGGAGATCTCGATCTCGACCCCGTCCTCCGGCTGCAGGGTGAACGAGTCCGGCGGCACGATGCCGGTCCCCGTCAGCAGGACGGCTCCGTGGGGGAATACCTGGCTGCGAAAGAGAAAACCGGCCAGCTCCTCGAAGCCCCGTTTCATGTTTCCGACCGACGTCTCGCCGGTGAAAGCAACGGCCCCGCGCCGCCGGATCGTGAGCCGGATGCTCCAGGCGCGCGCGGCCGTCTCGGAAGCTCCCACGGCGATCCACGGGCCGAGCGCGCAGGACCGGTCGTAGATCTTGGCTTGCGGGAGATACAGGAGATTCTCCCCCTCGATGTCCCGCGAACTCATGTCGTTGCCGACGGTGTAGCCGACGATCGTTCCGCGGGAATTCAGCACGAGGGCCAATTCCGGCTCCGGCACGTTCCAGCGGGCATCCCGGCGGATCCCGACCGGCTCGCCGGGCGCGACGACCTTCTCCGGGAGGCATTTGAAAAAAAGCTCGGGGCGTGCGGCGGCGTACACCCGGTCGTAGGCCGAGGCGCTGAAATTGGATTCCTCCATCCGCGCCGTCTTGCTGCGCAGGTAAGTGACGCCCGCCGCCCAGACCTCCTGCCCCTCGATCGGCGCACACACCTGGATGTCCGCCAGGGCGAGGCGGGGCAGATTCGCCCCAGCCGCCTCTTTCACGCGCGCGGCCGGATCCTCGCTTTCCAGCAGGACCTCCAGTCGGGTGATGCCGGCGGGCGTCAAATCGAGCAGGGCGGAGCCGTCCGCCGCCATCCCGATGCGGATCCGACCGTCTGGCGTTTTGAAGCGGCAGAGATTCATGAAGCGAATCCAGTCAAAACCGCGGGCGAGACCCGCCTTCGCCAGAGGCTACGGCGGGCCAGGCTGCCCGTGCCACGCGGCAGGGGAATCTGGCCGATGTCTGGAGGGAACACGCTTCGACAAAAGACCATGATGCGTTATTGA
Source organism: Opitutaceae bacterium (assembly GCA_035648795.1). Classification (GTDB taxonomy): domain Bacteria; phylum Verrucomicrobiota; class Verrucomicrobiia; order Opitutales; family Opitutaceae; genus Fen-1467. The sequence goes on along the minus strand of DASRKV010000273.1, from coordinate 3,573 downwards.
CGAGGCCGAACGTCCGCAAGCAAACTCCGGCGATGGCGAACCCCGACCTGGTTTCCGGCGTGCCGCGGGCGGCGACCGCCGCGCCGACCCACGCGCGCTATTGGGTCATCGTATTCGCGGTCACGCTGGCGGTCATCCAATACGTCGATCGCGTCTGCATCTCGCAGGCGGCGCCATCGATTGCCGGCGATCTCGGGCTTTCGCCGCAGCAGATGGGCTATGTTTTTTCGGCGTTCACGCTGGCCTACGCATTGTTTGAGATTCCGGGCGGCTATCTGGGCGACCGGATCGGCCCGCGCAAGGTGCTCCTGCGCATCGTCGTGTGGTGGTCGTTTTTCACCGCGGCGACGGGCTGGGCGCGGAGCGGCCTGACCCTGGTGGTCACGCGGTTTCTCTTCGGGGCGGGAGAGGCGGGATGTTTTCCCAACCTGACCAAGGCCTTCGGCCGCTGGCTGCCGACCGCGGATCGGACGCGGGCGCAAGGCATCATGTGGATGAGCGCGCGCTGGGGCGGCGCGCTGACGCCGATGCTGGTTTTCCTGTGCCTGCAGGTCATGCCGTGGCGCAGCGCGTTCATGGTGTTCGGCCTGCTCGGCATCGTCTGGGCGGTCCTGTTCTACGCGTGGTATCGTGACAACCCGCGCGAGCACGGGAGCGTGAATGCGGCCGAAGCCGCCCTGCTGCCGCCCGAGACCGGACCCGACGGCGCCCACCTCCACGTCCCGTGGTCGAAGTTCGTGCGGTCACGGACCGTGTGGTGTCTGTGCGGACAGTACGCCGCGTTGAGCTATGCCTGGTATTTTTTTGTCACGTGGTTCCCGACCTATCTGTTCAAGGAGCGCGGCCTGGACCTCAGGCAAAGCGCCTTGCTGGCCGGCACACCGCTTCTGATGGGCGGATTCGGCTCGTTGCTTGCGGGCTGGGTGTCGCCGCGCCTCAGCCGGCGCGTCGGGGATGCGCGCTGGGTCCGGCGCGGCCTCGGCGCCTTCGGCCTGCTGGCGGGCGGGGCGTTGCTGGTCGCCTCAACCTTTTTCGCCAACGCGTATCTCGCCGTGACGATGATCGCGCTGGTGAGTTTCTGCGGCGATCTCACCATGCCGGGCGCGTGGACGGCGTGCATGGACGTGGGCGGGAATTTTGTCGGCACCCTGGGCGGCATCATGAACATGACGGGCAACCTCGGCGGTTTCCTTTCCCCGATCGTAATCGGCACCCTCGTCGGGCGCACCAACAACTGGCCATTGACCTTCTATGTAACCGCGGCCGTTTGTGTGGCGGGGGCGGCGTGCTGGCTCTTGTTGGACCCGGTCACGCCGCTGGACGATCAGGTCAAGGATTGACGCGGCAGAAACTGGCATTCGAACCTTCGCCGGCCACCATTCGCTTCTGCATGCATTGCGCCATGAATTCTTCCGACGACGTCTTCGATTCAGCCGAGCCGGCGATCTATCAGCTCCAAACCCATGCGGACGGGGCGGCGGGGAGCCTGCCGCTAACCCGCGAGCTGCTGCTCAACAGCCCCAGCGGCGACCTGTTTGGGATGATGCAGAATGTGGGCATGGGGTGGAATCCGACCGAAGCGGGGCGCCGGCAGTTCCTGATCCTCAGCACTCAGGGCGGGTTGCGCGCCGCCGACGGGCGGCCGGTGGCCCTCGGATTTCATACCGGACACTGGGAGATCGGATTGCTGGTCCGCGAGGCGGCCGAAGAATTTTGCCGCCTGCAGGCCATCCCCTTCGCCGGATTCTGTTCGGACCCCTGCGACGGCCGGACGCAAGGCACCGCGGGCATGTTCGACAGTCTGCCGTATCGGAACGACGCGGCGATCGTCTTGCGCCGGCTGGCCCGTTCGCTCCCGTTGCGGGCAGGCGTGCTGGGCATCGCCACCTGCGACAAGGGGCTGCCGGCGATGATGATGGCGATCGCGGGTCTGGGCGACCTGCCGGGCGTGGTGCTGCCAGGCGGCGTCATGTTGCCGCCGACCGCGGGCGAAGACGCCGGCACGGTGCAGACGCTGGGCGCGCGCTATGCGCACGATCTGGTTTCACTGGATGAGGCCGCGGAGCTGGGTTGTCGCGCGTGCGCATCGCCGGGGGGCGGTTGCCAATTTCTCGGCACGGCGGCGACGGCCCAGGTGGTCAGCGAGGCGCTGGGCCTGTCGCTGCCGCACTCGGCGCTGGCGCCTTCGGGTCAGCCGGTGTGGCTTGACCTGGCGCGCCGCTCGGCCCGCGCGCTGCATCGCCTCGCCGAACGCGGGCTGACCGGACGGCAGATTCTGGTTCCGGCCAGCATTGAGAACGCGATGGTGCTGCACGCGGCCTTCGGCGGCTCGACGAATCTGCTGCTGCACGTGCCGGCCATCGCCCACGCCGCGGGGCTGAAACCTCCGACGGTGGATGACTGGACGGCCGTCAATCGGTGCGTTCCCCGCCTGGTCAGCGTCCTGCCGAACGGCCCGGTCCATCATCCGACCGTGCGCGTGTTCCTGGCCGGGGGTGTGCCAGAGGTGATGTTGCATCTGCGCCGGCTGGGTTTGATCGACACGACGGTGCTCACGGTCACGGGCAGGACCCTGGGTGAGAATCTGGACTGGTGGGAGGCCTCGGAGCGGCGGGCGCGTTTCCGGGAGCTGCTCCACCGCGCGGACGGGGTCGAGGCGGACGACGTGATCCTGCCGCCGGCCCGGGCGCAGGCCCGCGGTCTGGCGAACACGCTGATTTTTCCGCGCGGCAATCTGGCCCCGGAAGGCTCGGTGGTGAAGGCCACGGCGATCGATCCGACATTGTTTGACGCCGCGGGCGTTTATCATCTGGAGGGACCGGCGCGCGTCTTTGTCAGCGAGCAGGCCGCGATGCGCGCGATCAAGGCAGGGCAGGTCCAGGCTGGCGATGTCCTCGTGCTGACCGGCATCGGGCCGTTGGGCACGGGCATGGAAGAAACCTATCAGGTCACCGGTGCGCTGAAACAGTTGCCGGTCGGGAAGCACGTGGCGTTGCTGACGGACGCCCGCTTTTCGGGCGTTTCGACGGGCGCGTGCATCGGTCACATCGGTCCCGAGGGCCTGGCGGGCGGCCCGATCGGCAAAGTTCTGGACGGCGACCGCATCTGTCTGCACCTCGACCGCGAACGCCACGAAGGGATGATCGATCTGGTCGGGGAGGGTGACCGCCGTTTCTTGCCGGAGGAGGGCCGGCAGGTCTTGGCCCGCCGGGCGCCGCGGCCGGACCTGGCGCGCAACGCCGCGCTGCCGGAGGACACGCGGCTCTGGGCGGCGCTCCAGCGGGCGGGCGGCGGAACCTGGGCCGGGTGTGTTTACGATCCGGACAAAATCCTCGCCGCGTTGGAGGCCGGCCGGGTGGCGCTTGGGCAAGCGGGCGACCAGCGCCCGTTGACGCGTTGATTTTCGCGGCGCGGCCGCGCGGCAAAAATAGGTGTTGCAGTCGGTGCGGTGCGGCCCACGTTCCGCGTTGGCCAGGTCCCATGCATGGACAGGCGCGTGAACCCCGCCAGGACCGGAAGGTAGCAACGGCAGCGACGTCCTGCCAGTGCCGTGGGGTGCCTGGCCGCTTTGTT
>DASRKV010000272.1:0-9550 GCA_035648795.1 Opitutaceae bacterium | reverse complement strand
AAGGAGTCGCTGCGCGCCGTTGGATCGAAGAACGCCGACTATGGCTACGTGCAAGCAACCATAAATTTTTGACCTTAGAAAGCGCGGCTGGCGTCATAGTCGCGCGGGACTTCAGACAACCATCAAACTCTCGCCGCGTCCTCCGGTCGTTGCGGGCCGGCGGGGGTCGTTGCCGGGACATCGATCTGCACCTGATGGTCAATCCGGTCATCGACCAGCGGAATGGCGCCATCCGGCAACTCGGCGCCATCGAGGGTGACGCGTCCCGCGGCACCGGCGGCGCGGCTGACGGTGAGGTGATAGAACGTCTCGCGATAACGATAGCGCAGCTTGAAGCCGCTCCATGACTCCGGCAGGCACGGCAGCAGCCCAAGCCGATCCCCCTGCCGGGTGAGACCCAAAAGCGTTTCCACGACGAGTCGATACATCCAGCCCGCCGATCCGGTGTACCAGGTCCAGCCTCCCCGCCCGGTGTGCGGCGCCTGCCCGTACACGTCCGCCGCGACGACGTAGGGTTCCACCTGGTAAACCGCGATGGCGTCGCGGGTGCTTCCGTGGCGCACGGGGTTGACCAGCGCGAAAAATTCCCAGGCGCGCGGATGATCGCCCAGGAGCGCAAACGCCATGATCGTCCAGATGGCCGCGTGGGTGTATTGGCCGCCGTTTTCCCGCACCCCCGGCGGGTAGCCCTTGACGTAGCCGGGATCCAGCAGCGACTGGTCGAACGGCGGATCGAAAAGCTGGATCAGGCCCGACTTGCGCCGCACGAGGTGCGTCTCCACTGCGGTCATCGCCTGCACGGCCCGCGCGGGATCGCCCGCCCCGGAAATGACCGCCCAGCTTTGGGGCAGGGAATCGATGCGACATTCCGCATTGGTGGCCGAGCCGAGCGGTTCACCGCTGTCGAAATAGGCGCGTCGGTACCACGCTCCGTCCCAGGCGTGGCGTTCGATGTTCTCCTGGAGCGTGGCGGCCTCGGTGAGGCAGCGATCCGCGAACGCCACGTCACCCCGACCGCGCGCCAGCTCCGCGAACTGGCGGAGGACGGCGTAAAGGAAAAAGGCCAGCCATACGCTTTCCCCCTTCCCCTCTTTTCCCACCAGGTTCATGCCGTCATTCCAGTCGCCGCAGCCGATCAGCGGCAGTCCGTGAGCGCCGAATTGCAGCCCGTGTTCGATGGCGCGAACACAATGCTGGTAGAGCGTGGTCGACTCGCCGGAACGGTTCGGCAGATCGTAATAGCCTTCTTCGTCCGGCCGCACGGGACGGCCTTCGAGCAGCGGAATCAATTCATCCAACACGCCGGTATCCGCCACCGCGGTGACGTAACGGCAGGTGGCGTACGGCAGCCAAAGAAAGTCATCGGAAGAATGCGTGCGCACGCCGCGCCCCGCCGGCGGATGCCACCAGTGCTGCACGTCACCTTCGACAAATTGATGGGTGGCCGCCCGCAGGAGATGGGCGCGGGTGAGGGCCGGGTCGGCGTGCACCAGGGCCATGACATCCTGCAACTGGTCGCGATATCCAAAGGCGCCGCTGGACTGGTAAAAACCGGTGCGGCCCCAGAAACGGCCGCTCAGCGTCTGGTACAACAGCCAGCCGTTGGCCAGGACGTTCACGGACGCGTCGGGCGTCTCCACCTGCACCGCGCCGAGCGTGCGATTCCAATACTGCCAGACGCCTTCCAGCGCCGCGCGTCCGGCGTCCGCCCCGCGAAAACGCTGAATCAACGTCTGCACCTCCGTCGCGCTGCGGCCGACTCCCAGGCGAAAACTGGTCTCGCGCTCCTGTCCGGCCGCCAGGTCAAAGGCGACCTGCACCGCGCCGCACGGATCCAGGCCCGCGCCCACTTTTCCGGACAGCCGCGTTCTTCTCAGGGCCGCCGGCTCCGCGAGACTGCCGTTGCGGCCGAGGAACTCCTTGCGATCACCCGTGAGCGTGCGCGTCGCGTCGGTGACATCGACAAACACGATCCGCTCGGCGAATTCCGCGCTGTAGGGATTGCGGGCCAGCAGCGCACCGCTCTTGGAATCGATGGCCGTCTGCACGTGCAACAGGCTTTTCTGCCGCACGTCCCCCAGCACCCATTCCCAATAGCCGGTGACGGACAGACGGCGCGGGGACCCGGAAACATTGCGCAATTTCAAGACCGCAAACTTCACGGGCGCGTCCATTACGACATAAACGGACAACTCCGAAACAATGCCATTCTCGGTGTGTTCGAACACGGAATAACCAAAGCCATGGCGGATGACGTAAGGCGCCGCGCCGCGCGCCGGCAGCGGGGTCGGCGACCAGAACTGTCCCGTCTGTTCGTCCCGGATATAGAACGCCTCGCCGGTGGTGTCCGTGATCGGATCGTTGTTCCAGGGCGTCAGACGAAACTCGTGGCAATTCTCGACCCAGGTGTAAGCGCCGCCGCTCTCCGAGACCACGGTGCCGAAATACGGATTGGCGAGCACGTTGACCCACGGAGCCGGCGTTGTCCGGCCCGGCGGCAAGGTGATGACATATTCCCGTCCGTCGGGCGTAAAGCCGCCCAGTCCATTGTCGAAGATCAACTCCCGTGGAGCCAGCGGCCGGGGCAGGTCGCGGAACGCCGGGCGGGTGGCCGTCAGCATCGGGACGGGCGGATCGGGGATGCCCGCGCGCTCCAGTTGTTCGGCGAGCGTTCCGTCTTCATCGATCAGGATGAGACGCGCCACCGATTGCAGCAGCACCCGGTCCTCGTTGGAGACGTGCTCCAGCCGCCGGACAAAGATGCCGCCCGGCTTGTCCAGCATCTGCGCCTCGCTCCCCGCGGCGATCAGGCCGGTGATCTGGTCATGCAGCGGTTGGCGATATCCCGAGACGTCTTCGTTCAGAATGACCAGGTCGACGGACAGCCCTTTCATGCGCCAGTAGGCATGCGCCTGGACGAGTTGCCGCACGATTTCGATCCTGGCCTGGTCGCTGATGCGCAACAGGACGATCGGAATGTCGCCGGAGATGCCAAATCCCCAGAGCCCACTTTGTCCACGCCAGTTGTTGAGCAACACCGTGGGGTTCGCCCGCCGGGCGGGGTTGGCATAGATCAGCGCATTCGCCGCCCGCGCATACGTCTGGGCCTCGGCCTCCGTGGCATTGAGATGGCGCAACGTGACCTGGCTGTGGGTCCAGGCCAGGGCAAAGGAGCGGTCGGCAATGCGGGGGTTGTGGTATTTCTCGACCAGGGCCAGCGCGGCCTCCCGGGTGGCCGTCACCCCGAGGATGAGATCAACCCGGGCAGTTTCATGGGGCGCGAGCGCAACCGTGCGCCGCAGCGCCACAATCGGATCGAGCACGGATCCCACGGTGTTGGAAAGCGGCGCCATCTCCTGCAAGGCGGCGGGACGGACGAGCGTCCGGCCGCGCCCAATAAACCGGGCACGGTCAGTTTCACAGGAGACTTCCCCCTGTTCGCCGCCCTGCCCCACCAGCAAATTCAGGAGCCACGGCGGCTTCTCCGCGTCCGAGCGCGGGCGGCGGGTGCAAAGGAGGGCGGGATGGGGACGCAAGAATTCCGTTTGGACGAACAGATTGCTGAAAGCGGGATGGGCGACGTCCGCTCCCGGCAGGGCGAGCACCACCTCCGCATAGCTGGTCAGCTCGATGACCCGCGCGGTGTGCGATAGATTGGTCAGCGTCACGCGCCGCAATTCCACGTCATCCTCCGGCGAAACGCTGAATTCGGTGTGGATCTCCAGGCCGGCGTGGCGCTGGCGGAACTCGGCACGGGCCTGGGAGAAGATCGCTTCGTAGCTCTTGGTCGCGCGCAGCGTGGGCTGGTAGGTGGTGGACCAGAATTCGCCCGTCGCCACGTCGCGCAGATAGACAAACGTGCCCCAGCAGTCGCGCGTGGAATCCTCGCGCCAGCGGGTGACGGCCAGATCCCGCCAGCGGCTGTAGCCGCCGCCCGCGTTGCTCACCACCACGTGGTACCGGCCGTTGGACAGCAGGTGGACTTCCGGGGCGGGGCCGGCCGGAGTCGTGAGGATGCGCATGGTGCTTGCGCCCTCCCCGGACAGCTTCCGCGCTTCCCCCAGTTCGAAATCCTCTGCGAGTACTTTGGCGCCGGTATGGGGCACGCGCTCCTGCAACAACAGGTCGGTGGCGCGGAACAGCGGACAAGCCAAGAAGCGCCGCTGCATGGGCCGGTCCAGCAGGAGATAAGCCAACGCCAGCAGCCCCATGCCTTGATGGTGCGCCATGAACGACCGGATGGTGACGCTGGACTGGCCGGGCGGGAGCCGCGAAGGCGTGTAGTCCACCGCCTCGTAGAAACCGTAGGCGCCGGCGCGGCCGTCGGCAGCGAGGCGCTGCAGATTCTCGCACGCCTCGCGGGGGGCGATCATCAGGGCCAGCAGGGTCGCATAGGGGGCGATCACGAGATCCCCGGCCAGGCCGCGTTTAAAGCCCAGGCCGGGCACGCCAAAAGCGCGGTATTGGTAAGTGAGGTGAATGTCCGTCCGGTTGTAGCCCGATTCGGAGACGCCCCACGGCACGCCGCGGGAGCGGCCATACGCGATCTGCTGTCGGACCGCCCCTTGGTAGGATTGGTGGAGCAAAGTGTTTTCATAGGTGGGCATGACCAGCAGCGGCATCAGGTACTCGAAAATCGAACCGCTCCAGGATGCCAGGATCCGCTCGCCGTGAACGGCGACGAGCAACCGGCCCAGGGCGAACCAGTGCTTCTGGGAGACCTGCTCCTGGGCGATCGCCACGTAGCTGCCCAGCCGGGCCTCCGAAGCGAGCAGATCGTAGAAACTCTCGTCGAGCCGGCGGTCGGTGACGTTGAATCCGATCGAAAACAACTCGCGCGCCGGATCGAAGAGAAAGGTAAGATCCATCCGGGCCAAGTCGCTGCTTTGCCGGGCCAGCGTATCCAGAGTGGCGAGACGCTGGCGGGCGCGGCGGCTGGCGTCGCGCAGGCAGCGCCGCCAGTCCGTGAGCGAGGCGACCTCCGCCTCCCGGGACGGCGAGGATTTCGCGCCGCCCGCCCGCAGCGCATCCCCGATCAACGGATCGAGCGATTGATCCAACTCTGCCACGTCGCGCAAGGCAGGCGACTGGTTGAGTTGCGCGAGTCTCTCGCCCAGGCTGCGCGCCCCGCCGGATTGCAGGGCGGCCGGCGCCATCGTCAGCCATGGGGCGAGGAACCGAAGATCCTCGAGGTGCGCCCGGCAGTCCCGCTCCAGCGCCTGGCTCCACCAGCGCATTTCCTCCCCCGCGCCGTCTTTGCAGGAACCGGCCAGCCGCGCCGCCTGGTCGGCCACTCGTTGGAGCACCGCAAATCCCTCGCCCAGACCGGCGGGCGGATTTGCCAACAGGGCCGTCAAGTTTTCCACTTCCGGGCTCTTTTCCGCCAGATCGCGGAGAATCGCCACCGTGCCCCGCAGACCGGCGAAGAGCTGCGGCGGGCAGATCTTCTGCCCGGCCAATTCCGCCAGGCCGAAACTGAGCGTCAGCAGATGACCGGCGAGATTGCCGCTGTCTACACTCGAAACATAGAGCGGTGGGAGCGCCTGCAGCGTTCTGGTGTCATACCAGTTGTAGAAGTGTCCCCGGTAACGTTCGAGACGCTGCATCGTCGCCAGGGCCGCTTGCGTGCGCTCCAGCAGCCGGCCGGCGGGCAGATAGCCGAAATCGTAGGCCGCGAGGTTGGCCAGCAATGCCAGCCCCATATTGGTGGGCGACGTGCGGGACGCAACGACGGGCGCGGGCTCCTCCTGGAAATTATCGGGCGGCAGCCAGTTTTCCTCCGCGGTGACAAACGTTTCAAAGAAACGCCAGGTTTTGCGCGCCGTCTGCTGGAGGAAAATCAGGTGTTCCGCCGCCAATTGCGGCGCCGGCGGCTCGATCGGCTGGCTGATCCGCCAGGCAATCCACGGACCGGCGAGCCACAGGGCCAGGATCGGTCCGGCCACCGGCAGTTGCCCGGGTTGGAGCAGGAAGAAATAGCATCCGCCGGCCAGCGCGACCACCGGCGCGATCCACATCGTCGTATAAAAAGCCGGCAAGCCTGCGCCGGCCGCGCCCTCGGACTTCTCGGCGGTTTGCCATTCCAGGAGCCGCTGGTGGGTGAACAACAGCCGGACCAGCGTGCGGCCGATGGCATCCAGGCTGATGAAGGCGTCGTAGGGCAGGAGCGCGAAGGCCAGAATCGCCTGGCCCAGCTGGCGTCCCGTCGATGCGGCCAGGGTCCGACAATGGAGGAGCCACGGCAATTCCTTTGGCCGGCGGAAAGCCTCAACCGCCGTGGCGAGGATCCCCGGCAGCAGAAGGATCGCAAGAACCAGCTGGAGTCCCGTGCCGCCGAGCGCCGGCAGCAGCGTCCAGTTTCCCAGGAGCAGCAGCAGCATTCCCACCGGGACCAGGCTGCGGCGGAGATTGTCGAGAATCTTCCAGCGCGACAAACCGGAGAGCGAGTTGGCGATGCGCCGGGGATCCGCTCCGGGAACCCTGGGCAGAAGCCATTGGGCGATCTGCCAGTCGCCGCGAATCCACCGGTGGCGGCGGTTGACGTCCGTGTTGTAGCGCGACGGATACTCCTCGTACAGCTCCACATCGCTCACCAGGGCCGAGCGCGCGTGGCTCGATTCGATCAAATCGTGGCTGAGCACGAGGTTCTCCGGAAAACGGCCCGCCATGGCTTGCTGAAACGCGTCCACATCGTAGATCCCTTTTCCGATGAACGAGCCTTCCTGGAACAAATCCTGGTAAACGTCCGAAACCGCCCGGGTGTAGGGATCGATGCCCACATCACCGGCAAACAACCGGACAAACCAGGAGCGATCGGCGCTGGGAAGGCTCACCCCCACCCGCGGCTGCAAGATACTATAGCCTTCGGTGACAAGACCCGTGACCGGATCGAACCGGGGCCGGTTCAAGGGATGGGCAATGGCCCCCACAAGCTGCCGGGCGGCATCGCGTGGCAATTGGGTGTCGGCGTCGAGCGTGATGACATATTTGATGGCCGGCAAAATCGACACGTCCCCGACAATCTCCGAGAAGCGATTTTGGGACCCACCCCGGAGCAGCGAATTGAACTCCATCAGTTTGCCCCGCTTGCGTTCGTAGCCCATCCAGAGATTCTCCCCCTCGTTCCACCGGCGGGGTCGGTGGAACAGAAAGAAGATGCCCGGCCGGTCGGATTCGTATTTTTCGTTCAGCCATTCGATTCCCGTCCGCACCCGCGCGAGCAGCACCGCGTCTTCCGGCGTGGTCGCCTGCGCCGCATCCTGGAAATCGGTCAATAGCGCGAAGCTGAGGTTCTGGTCCCGGTTCGACAGATAGTGGATTTCCAGGTTTTCGACGAGTTCGCCAATCGCCTCGAGGCTGGTGAGCAGCACGGGCACGACCACGATCGTCCGGCTGTCCGGGTCGATGCCGGCGGAATAATCCAGCCGCGGCAGCAGCCGCGGCTTCACGAGCAGCATGGACAGCCAGTTCATCACGGCAATCGCGAGCTGGCTGCAGCCCAGGAAAAGAACGGGGGCCAGGCAGGCGAGTTTCCCGCCGTGCACGCCGAGCGCCAGGGCCTGCCACACCAGCGCGCCGGTGCCGAGGACGCTGAGCACCCCGCTGCCGCCGACATAAAACAGCAGCGGAAAACGCCGGATGCTCCGTTCGAGGGCGATGGCCCACGGCCAGCGGACCTTCACCTCCCGCTCCAGCGCGGGCTTGCCCCGGTCGGTGAGATAATATCCCACATGCGCGGCCCGATCCGCCCGCCCTCGTTCCCGCAACCCGTTTTCGGCCAGTTGCACGGCCGTGCGAGCCACGGCCGCTTCGGAAAGCCGGCTGTACTGGGCCATCGCCTCAACGACATGCCGGTAGCGGTCGCGCGTGGAGAAATCCATCCGGGCATAGACCGCCCCGGGATCATTTCGCAGCGTCTGCTCGACCACGCTCAGGGCCTCGACGAACAGCCGCCAATCCATCGCGCTCAGAAAGCGGAGGCTGCCGATGCTGTGGCTGATGGACACCTGGTCCGCGGCCTGGTTCTGGCTCTCCAAATGCACCAGTTGCTCGATGGCCAACCCATGCTCGGCGAGCCGCTGTTCGAGCCAGTTTCGCGCCAGATGCACGACGGGATTCTGGCGGGACAGGCGCTGGCAGAACTCGGCCACGAACGAACTGGAGATCGGGAGATCGGCCTTGGCCATGTCCGCCACCACGATGACCAGATGCGACGGATGTTTCTCCGCCATGGCCTGCAGACGGTCCACCCACAGGTCCGCCAGGTCGCGGTCATTGCGGGCCGTGGTCAACCGGGTGGTCACGCGGCGCAGGTTTTCGATCAACGCCAGCCGCAGCATGATCGGCACCGCCCACAATTCGCCCAGTTTCAGGGCCGCGCCCGTCTGGTACGCGGCGACGAACGAACGCAGCGATTCCGCGTCGATCTGCGCATCGACATGCGAAATCAACTGGAGCACGATGTCGTAGACGCGTGGCAATCCTTGGGACGGGCCGTTCCCGAGCCGGGGCAGCTCCCGGCTGTAGCCCAGCGGCAGATGCCGCCGGGCCAGCTGGATCTGCTCCTCGATCAGGGGAAAATTGTCGAGCAGCCATTCGGCCGCATGGGTGACCTGCCGGGTTTGGTCCGCGGTCTGGGTCGCACGATTGTAGCTCTTCAGGATCTGTTCGTTCTCGTCCAGCCGGGCCAGGAGAATCGGGGCACCCCGCAGCGCGACAACCTGATGCTCGGCCGCGAGCGTTTTGGCGTGCCGCACGAGTTGTTCCAGGCTGAACAGCTCGGCTCGGAGGGGTGGCTCGCCATCCGGGGCAGAAGGATGTGTCCGCCGGGCCAGCCAGTGCTTCACGCGCCACGAGACGATTTCCATTTTATGCGCGTGTTCCTGACGCCACGATGCACCGCTCCTGTTCCCCATGTTGGAACCAGCCGGTTGCCCGTTTCACCGGGGCGCGCCCGGGCTGCGTCCGAAGCGGGCGGCCGCGCGCGAGGGAATTGCCGCAACCATCATGAACCTGGACTCCCGGGTGCCCTGAAAACAAGCCCCCTCTCCGGAGTTCCCGAGTGCAAGCATCAGCGGGTGGTAAACACGAAATTGAAGATCTTGGTCGATTGACGGACATAGAGCGCGCAGAAGGCCGGCCGGGCACGCAGCTGACAATAGAGTCTCGTCACACTCAAGCACACAAGCAAGCGGGCCGTCCGAAAAGACGGCTCTGCATTTGCCCCGCGTCCCCCGCGGGCGCACGATCACACCGCCGGCCGTCCGGATTCTTTGTGGCCGCCCAAGGCTCACCCTTTTCTTGTGACGCGTCAGGCGCAGCGGGTCACGCCATCGGCTGATCTTTGATCAAGATCGCAGGTCCGCACGGATGCGGCGGCACGCCACCGCAGGTTCCGGCCGCGGAAAAAGTCCTTGCCTTCAGAGGCGAAACTTTGATCTTACACCGCTTCGCAGGGTTCATGGGCTCGTAGCTCAGTTGGAAGAGCGCCGCAATGGCATTGCGGAGGTCGTCAGTTCGAACCTGATCGGGTCCACCACCTTCTCCACGC
>DASRKV010000271.1:0-4637 GCA_035648795.1 Opitutaceae bacterium | reverse complement strand
CAGTCCGGTACTGCCGTGGGCGCTGACCGTCGGTTCGCATTTCGACGGCCCAACCGGCACAAAGCCCGCCTAAAGGGTTGGTCGAGCCGCAATTCCCGACCCTTTTCGCCCTCGATGCTCCGGCGACGCTTTGCGCGCGACCGCCACGGTCGGGGAACAACAGCACTGAAGCAGCCATGTCTGACCACCCGGCGATGGATTTCACCCCGTCCCGGCCGGCTTCTTCATCGCGCGATTTTCACGACGGCCTGACACGTTAATTCGTTGCGAAGAATAGAGGTAACCTGATACTGGGAAATTCCCCTTGATCGGCGAAAGGCCCGCCGAACCGGGCCTCCGCACCATCCAGCATCACCATGAAGATTCTCCTTGTCGAAGACGACCGAGATTATCGAGCGCTGCTCTACGGACTCCTCCATTCATGGGGCCATGATATGCTTGCCGTGTCGGATGCCCTGCACGCGGTTGCGTTGCTGGACGAGAACAACAATGGCATCGACCTCGTTCTTCTGGACCTCAATCTGCCCCGCCTTGGCGGCGATCAGATCATGAAGACCTACGCCAACTGGACGAAGTGCCACGCCCGTTTCATCATCATGTCGGGCTGCTTCAATCCTGACCTTTACAAGGATCATCCGAAGGTGGTCGGCTGCTTGAACAAGCCCATATCCACCGAGGCGTTGAAGAAAATGGTGGAAAAAGCCGGGGAATCCCCCGCGGAAGCGGAGGGGAGCGTGAAGCCTTGATCGGGGTCGGTCGGCCACATCGGCAGCCGCAGACACTCCGCGAATCGGGAGGGCCTCCCGGCCGTAGCCGTATCTATGCGAATTGTAGGAAGCGAGCTTGCTCGCGATTCCGAGGTAAGAATCGCCTGCAAGCAGGCTCGTACATCGTTCACCGAGAAATCGATGGGCTTACGGGGAAGATCGCGCCCATTTTGCATAATCACGGCTTAGGCACAGGGAAAATGCGGGTTGACAACGTTGACCCCCGCCCCACCCTTCTCCGCTCCTTACTGTTCCCTCGCCATGACCACGCCTGAAACAAAACCGCAGACCCTGACGCCTGCCGAGATTCCTTTTACCAGCCCGCACATGTTCAACCGCTGTGTTACCGACACCGGCAAGATCCTGCCGCGGAAATACACGGGGCTCACCTCCAAACACCAGCGCGCGGTCACCAAGACCCTGAAACGCGCCCGCCACATGCTGCTGGCCCCCTAGGCCGCCGTTGGCCCGTTGAACATTTGCCGAGCCGGAGCACGTGCTCCGGCTCTTTTGTCGCTGTAAGAAAGGGAACGTCGAGAATCCACCGCGGCTCAATCTGCCCCGGCGGCTGCACCGCGCAAAACGGTCTGCCGCCCCGGCTTGGCGCCAAACCTTGACCCACTCTGCGAAAGTTTATCGCGGCACTCCCGAAAACCTGCGCCGGCTCGCGCGGATCCTTCGGCGCGGCGGACTCGTGGCCGTTCCCACCGAAACCGTCTATGGTCTGGCCGCCAACGCCCTCGATGCGCGGGCTTGTCGCCAGATATTCCGCGCCAAGCGCCGTCCCGCAGACGACCCGCTGATCGTGCACGTCGCCGACCTGCGGATGCTGGCTCGGATTGCCGTTCCCAACGAGGCGGTTGCCCGGCTGGCCCGCGCGTTCTGGCCTGGCCCGCTCACCCTGGTGCTGCCGCGCCAGCCGGTCATTCCCGATGTCGTGACCGCCGGTCTGCCCAGCGTCGCGGTGCGCATGCCCGCTCATCCGTTGCTCCGGCGTCTGCTGCGCCTCAGCCGCCTTCCACTCGCCGCCCCGAGCGCCAACCTTTTCGGCTACGTCAGCCCCACCACGGCCGCGCATGTCCGGGACGGTCTCGGGTCGGCCATCGCGCACATTCTGGACGGCGGTCCCTGCCGTCACGGGCTCGAATCCACGATCGTGGATGTCCGCGATCCCCGGCGGCCCGTGCTCCTGCGGCCAGGCGTGATCACCGCCGGGCAGCTCGCCCGGGTGCTGGGCGTCCCCGTGCGCGCCGGGCCGCGGCGTCCGAGCCCCGGGATTTCCCCGCCGGCGCCGGGTCTCCTGGCCCGCCACTACAGTCCCCTCCGGCCGATGCGGACCCACCGCCGCATCACCGCTGCCATGGTGGCCCGGGCCCGTTCCGACGAAGCGTGGATCTGTTTTCGCCGGCCGGCCTGGGCCGGCGTCGCAAAGAACGTGTTCTGGCTAAGTGGCCGCGGCGATGTTGGCGAAGCGGGCCGCCGGCTTTTCGCCTTGCTGCGGCGTTTGGACCGGGGCTCCTGGACCCGCCTTCACGCAGAACTTGCTCCGGCCAGCGGCCCGGGCTTGGCCATCAATGATCGGCTTCGGCGGGCCGCAGCGAAATGAGATCCGCCATCCGTCATTCCTTCACGATGTTCCGCCGCTTCCTTGCGATCCTGTTGGCGCTGGTCTTCGCTGCGGGCTCGACCGCTTCAGGCTCCCCGACGCCCGGTCATTTGCCTCCGGCCGCGCCGGGCGTCAGACTTGATGCCGGCGAAATCGAGGGGGCGAAATTCGTGATTGCCCGGCCCGCGCACTGGAACGGTTGCGTCCTGCTTCTCGCCCACGGTTTTCGCGAGGAGAAGGCTCCCCTGGTCGCCGACCTCAATCCCGATCACCTGGCCTACCGCACGCTGCTCGATGAGGGCTGGGTGGTCGCCAAGACGAGCTTTCGTCGCAACGGCATGATCATCCGCGACGCCATTGCCGACCTGGAGAATCTCCGCGCGCATATCGCCGCGACCTGCGGAGCGCCGCGCCGGGTCGTGCTGGAAGGCGATTCCATGGGCGGCGCCATCGTCACGCTGATCGCCGAACAATTCGCCGACCATTATCAGGGCGCCGTGGCCGTCGGCGCGGCCCTCCAGGCGCGCGAGTCGAAGCGTTCCCTCGCTTTCAATCTCCAGCCGCAGATTCCGCTGGTGTTTCTGACCAATCAAAGCGAACTCGACGGCCCGCGAAAGTATGTCACCGCGCCGTTCGACCGGCCGATCCAGCCGCTGCTGCTGGAGGTGGCGCGCGCCGGCCATGTCAACGTCAACCAGCGCGAACGTCTGGCGGCGCTGCGCACGCTGTTCGACCTGATCGACCATCAGCCGGTCGCGCTCCCGACCGTCGACGGCGCCCCAAAGTTCTTTGACGCCACCCAGGAACCTGCGCCCGGCCCCTCGCAAGTTCGGTTTCTCAACGAGGGTGGCTTCGCGGCGCGGGTCACCGAAGTGACGGCGATTTACGGCAATCTGGCCCTCAATGCGCAGCCCTCCGATTTCGCGGCGGCCGACATTGCGCTGGGCGCGTCGTTTGAACTCGTCGTCCGAAGCCAATCCTTCCGCGTGCTCTACGGCCGCGATTTCGCGAGCGTGAAGCGCGGCCAGTGGGTCGCCTTTCCCAATGCCGACGGGTTCTTCTACGTCGCGCGCAACAACGCCGACGCGGCCGCCACCGCCGGGCTCGAGGCGGGCGCTCCCGTCATCATCCACCGCCTTTCCGACACCTCGGCGGATTCGCCGTAATGGGAAATCTGTCCTTGTAGACGCCGATCCGCCTGGCCGTTCGATCTATCTTCCGCGGTATCTGCGCAAGCGTATGGAAAGAGGCCGGAGGGCTCATCCTGCGGATATCGGTCTCCGCGTTCGGTTCTAGGAATGTCGCGCGCACGCGGACCGCTCTGTTGGACCGGCCGGATCTGCCCTTGACTGTTGTAAGCAAGGTCAGGTTGCGCGGTTGATCACATGATAAACCGCGCCCGGAAACTCCAGCCGCAGCTTGCGCGCCAGGCCGCGAGATCACGCCGCCATTCCGCCGCCGTCAAGGTAAAAGGATAAACATGACCCTTTAGGATCGCCCCATCATCTTGCCGCCATCAGACCAACCGCTACTCCGAATGTTCAATCATTTAGACGTTTTGGGCAACACGCCCTTCACACATGACCCCGTCGGATCGCCTCACATCGACAAGTCCGGCCCAGGTGTGGGTTAAAGGTACGACCTGACCCTCTCCGGGTTGCCCGTCCGCTCCTCTTTCTTTACTTTTTATCCACCACTGAGACGATTCGGCGCTATCCCACCCACACCGTTCCCGGAAGAACCGAACAGCCAACTGCCAACCTTTATGGCGGGCCCTGAAGTATCATCCAAAAGGGTTACATGGAATTTCAACGAGCTAGATGAGTAAGATGCCTCAAAATGGTATTTTCCATTAGGCTTGAAATCATACTCTATCCATCCGCCATTCCAAACAGATTCATCCACATCGTGTGTACCTCTAGATGCCGTCCAATCACTTAAAAGAGTCAAATCGAGCTTATGTACTCCAGGAGACATATAGAGGACGAAGTTCCCGGTCGCTGAAAAAGATTGCATTTCGATTGGCGCCGCAAATCCGTCAATATGATCTATGCAAATCTTGACGTTTATGGATGGGGTCACCGAAATAACCGCGCAATTCCCTTGAGGTACATAGCTGTACTTATTGCTCTTTCACTAAATAATGGATATGCCTGAAGGCTTACTTCCATGGCAGTTCGGAGGCGTCAATGCAGCTCCAAAGCCGGTTCGGCGAGTGTTGCAGCCGGAAGAGAACGCTACCCAGCTGGCTTTCCAGCTCGGTG
>DASRKV010000270.1:0-9354 GCA_035648795.1 Opitutaceae bacterium | reverse complement strand
CGCTCGTGTTGCTCGGAGTTGCGCGGTGGTTCTCGGTCCGGGAGCGGCGGCGGCGTTAGCCGGGGCGTCTGGTTTCCCGATTCTCGCCGCCAATTGCGGGTTGGTCGCATTGTCCGATGGACATTGGGAGGCAATTGATCGTACCTTCGGCGCGTCTGTTTTCCCAGAGAGGAGGGACATCTCCCCCGCTATGCCTGATCAACCCCGTTCCGCCCCCGCCTCCGGATCGAACATCCAGACGTTCCCTCCTCCGGTGTGCGCGACGCTGCTGGAGATCGCGACGCCCCAGCTCTACCGGGAGAATCCTTTCCGGCAGACCGGTCTGAGGGTCTTGGCCGGCACCCGCGACGTGGCGAAGCGGATTGATCAGTTGAATCTGTCGGCGGAATTGGGCACCGCCACGGATCACTGGTCATTCGCTCCGGAAAAAGCGCTGTCCGTCGATCAGCTCCGGGAGGTGGCGCAGGTCTTGAAGGAGCCGGCGGCCCGGCTGGTGCACGAGCTGTTCTGGTTCTGGCCTGAGAAGTATCCCGTGAATTCGCCGGCCGACCCGGCGATCAATTTCCTCGCGCAGGGCGAGACCCTGCGGGCGGTCGAGCTTTGGGAGAATCCCGCGATGGACGACCGGCCGGCGGCCCGGCACAACCTGGCGGTTTACTATCACCAGCAGGCGCTGGAAATGGAGCGTCTCGAATCTCCCGACGAACAAGATCTGGCCCAGCTCTGGTTGAAGGCGATTCGTTTTTGGGACCGGATTCGCGGCGACGAAGCGGTCTGGATGCGGTTGCGGGCGCGGGTCGGCGGGCTGGCCGATGCGCGGGTGCCCGTGGCACTCGTCGGCCAGCTGCGGGCGACGGTGCCGGAGGCCCTGGCAAAGATCTGTGCGGCGCTCGCGTTGAGTCATGGCGAGCAAGGGCGCGGAACTCGCAGCGCCCTGCACTCCGCGCTGGTCATCCACATCCAGGGGGACAGCTCCGGTGCCCGCCGGGCGCTGGAAGCCCGCGCGGCGCCAATTGCCCGGCGGATTGATTCCCGGGTCAGCGAGGCTAGGAACCGGGCGTCGTCGGGAGCCGCCGCCAACGGCCTGACGGAGATCATGGCGCTCATTCGTGCCAATGACGAGGACCTGCATCTGATCGAGATCCTTTGCGGACGGACGGCGGAGTATTACCGCGAGGTCTCGCTAAGCGTGGCGGACACGGTGCTCGACGGCCTGGTGGCTTATCAGCGTGAAACCGGGGATGACTGCGGCTGCCTACCGGTGCTCGTCTATCTGCTGGACATGGAGGCGACGCCGGAATTGAAGCTGCGACTGGCGGACACCTGCAAAATCGTCCATAGCAACGTCCTGTCGGGACAACACCGCGACGTTCCGGAAAAACGATCGGCCCCGGGGGCGGATGAACCCGGGCCCTCGGATCACGAGAAAAATCACCGGTTGGTCACGGAGCACATCATTCCGGGCCTGCCGCGGCTGGAACTGGGCAAAGCATCGCGCAAGCAATATTCCGCGCGCGTCGCCGGCATGCTCAAGAATCTCGCGTTTGCCGCTTACCACGAGAACGACAATCACCCGCTGGCGATGAAGGCCCTGGCGACCGCGTTGGCGCTGCCCTGCAGCTACGACGTGCGCGTGGGCCTGGACAATGACCGGGCGCAGTTGCAGCGCGAATTCGCGACGCAAAAAGAGAAGGAGTTGCGGCTGCAGACCGCCACCAGCGTCCTCCAGATCAACCGGCAGGGCATCGACCTTGATGGACGCTGGACGGCCGCGACCGATCTGGCGGGTCTGCGGCATGGGATTGAAACCGGGGCGCGGAACGGCGCCGCGGGGGCGGCGACCTACGTCATTGCGTGGCGCACGACGGGCGGGGAGGAGTTCGCCTTGCATGGCGCCAACCTGCTCGCGCCCTCTGCCCATGCCGGCCAGGACTACGCGCGCATTCTCGACGCTTTCTACTATTTCTTCGTCCCGGGCCTGGTCGACCGGCTGGCGGCGGCGGTCCGCCGCGGCGAGCAGTTGCTGATCGGGGAAACCCCGGTCACGCGCCAGGGGATGCTGCTCGCGTCTCCGGCGCGCTTCGGCGTCCGGGACGAGATCGTGGCCTATGCATCGCTCGAATGCAGGATCGAGGGCGGGCAACTAGCCCTGTCCAGCAAACTTAATCCGTGGCTCTCTGACTCCTATGCGGTCGCCGATACCTGGAACGCAGTGATTTGCCGCCAGCTCGTCGAGGCGGTGCAACGCGGATAAGCCATGAGTTTCACGCTCCTTGCGCAGATCCTCGCCCGCGACCCGCGAAAGCAGGTCCGTTTTCCCGATTTGCCGGTGGATGAGGCGTTGACCGCGCTGCGCCGGTTGGAGGCGGCGTTGCGTGAACCGTCGCCCGCGCCGCCGGCGCCAACGACCGTGGAACCGGGAGCGGACGGCGCCGAAGCGCTGTCCACCTCACTCGGAGGGCTGGCGACCCAGGTTTGGCGGGCCATCGGCAAGACGGTCGATCCGGCGACCGGTGAACCGCGGGAGGACATGCGGCGCGTTCATCGTCACTTGGAAGGCGCGCGCGACGTCCTCAAGGAGATGGGGCTGACGATTAATGACTGGATAAACCAGCCGTACGATGCCGGGCTGCCGGTGAAGGTGCTGACTTTCCAGCCCGCGCCGGATGTGGAGCGTGACACCGTTATTGAAACGGTGCGGCCGACGGTGATGTGGAAGGATCGGCTGGTGCAGTTGGGGGAGGTCGTCGTGGGCACGCCGGTCAATCCCGAGGAGAAGATTTCATGAGCAGAACGACCATTGATTACGGCATTGATCTGGGAACGACCAACAGCTCCATCGCGCTGGTGACGGGAACGGAGACGGAGGTCATCAAGAACAGTTTCGAAGCGGAAATCACGCCGTCGGCGGTCCACATCAGCCGCGAAGGCAATCTTTGGGTCGGCCAGAACGCGCGATCAAAGATGGCCGATGAACGCGCCGAAGACGACGTGTTTCTCGAGTTCAAACGTCGCATGGGGACCGGATTTGAGTACACCTTCCGGGCCAGTGGGCGGCGCATGAGTCCGGAACAGTTGTCCGCGGAGGTCCTGAAATCGCTGCGGAGCGATGTGGCGCGGAAGAAAGGCGAGGAGATCGCGGCGGCGGTGATCACCGTGCCGGCGGCGTTCGAGCTTCACCAATGTGATGCGACCAGGCGGGCGGCGGAACTGGCCGGCTTCCGCACGTCGTTGTTGCTGCAGGAACCCGTGGCGGCGGCTCTCGCCTACGGGCACCAGAAGCTGGACGCCAGGGCCTACTGGCTGGTTTTCGATTTCGGCGGCGGCACGTTTGATGCGGCGCTCATCCGTTCCGAGGACGGCACGATGGTGGTGGCCAACCACGGGGGCGACAACCTGCTGGGCGGTTCCGATATCGACTGGGCGATCGTCGAACAACTGCTCATTCCGCGAGTGAAGGCGCAGTTCGGGTGGCGCGACCTGGCGCGCGGATCCGCCCCGTTCAAATACGACCTCCTGCGCCTCAAGGCAGCCGCCGAAACGGCGAAAATCGAACTATCGCACCAGGAGTCGACGGTGCTCGAGGCCACCCTGCGCCGGGGCGCCGGCGAACCGGTTTTGTTCGAGACGCCGCTCACCCGCGAGGAGGTTAGGCGCGTCGCCGAGCCGAGCATAATGAAGGCGGTCACGATCGCCCAACGGGTCTTGGAGGAAAAGGGTGTCGGCCCCTCGGCGGTGGAGAAAATGGTCTTCGTCGGCGCTCCGACCATCGCCCCCTACTTCCGCGAGTTGGTGAAGGAACGACTCCAGATCCCGTTCGATGTCGGGGTCGACCCGATCACCGTGGTGGCCCGCGGGGCGGCGATTTTCGCCGGCAGCCAGCGGGCGGCGCCGCGAACGGCATCCTCACCCTCGACCAGAGCCCTGCTCTGCGTCGAGCTGATCTACAAGCCCGTGGGGGCGGATCCCGAGCCGCTGATCGGCGGCAAAGTCTCGGCGCCGCCGGGAGCGGCGCTGGCCGACTACACGATTGAAGTGGTGAACCAGCAGTCAAAATGGCGCAGCGGCAAGGCCGCGCTCACGGGCAACGGCGCCTTCCAATTCGCCGTCCGGGCGGAGCGGGAGATTCAGAACACCTTTCGGATCGAAGTCCGGGATCCGGCCGGCGACCTCTGCCTGACGGTGCCCGATCGGTTTCACTACACGATCGGGGTAATCGTGGAGGAGCAGCCGATCATCAACAACCTGGGCGTCGCGATGTCGGACAACGAAGTGGGCCTCCATTTCACCAAGGGGCAGGGCCTGCCGGCCAAGCATGCGCGTTCCTACCGGACCACCGTGGGGCTGCGGAAGGGCGAATCGGGCAGCGTGGTGAAGATTCCGATCGTGGAAGGCAACCGCGAGCTGGCGGATCGCAACATCCTCATCGGAACGCTGGAAATCACCCCCGACAAGATCGATCGCGATTTACCCGCCGGAAGCGAGATCGAGGTGACGCTGCGCATGGATACCTCACGGTTGCTCACGGTGGCCGCCTACGTGCCGTTGTTGGATGCGGAATTCCCGGCCAAGATCGCCCTGGGCGGAAAAGTGCGCCAGCCGGAGATCGGCATGCTGCGGCAGGAATGGAACCGTGAATTGGCGCGCCTGGCCGATCTCAAGCAGGGGCTCGAAGAGGCCGGCGAACATCGGGCGGTCGAGATCTTGCGGCAGTTGGAGACGTCCGGCATGACGCGGGATCTGGAACGGCGATTCACCGGCGACGGCGCGGATTTTGACGCCTTGTTGAAGGCCGATCGGGAATTGATCGAATTCAAGGTTGCCCTGGATGAGATCGCCGCGCAGGTGGCCTGGCCGGCTTGCGTCCGGGAAGCAGAGAACTGGCTCGGCGATCTTGACCGGCTGGTCGGGCAGGATGGCACGGATGAGGAAAAAGCCCGGGCGCAAATGTTGCGCGAGCAGGTGCGGGCCATCGTGGCGGAGAAGAAAGAGGACCGCCTGAGGAAGAAAATCGACGAGCTCTCCGACGTCTACGCTACGATTCTGTACCGTCGGCCGGCCTATTGGATCGAGTATTTCGAGAGCCTCGGGCGCAGCCGTCTGTTGATGCGCGACCAGGCAAAATCCGGCGCGCTGCTCCAGGAGGGACGGGCATGTGTCGCCGCCAACGACCTGGCCGGGCTGAAGAACGTGGTTTTTCACCTCCAGAACCTGTTGCCGGGGAAGGTGGCGGGGCCGGCTCGTCGTGGTTACGGTTCGGGGCTGGCCGAGTGAGACGTCATGAGCGAATCTCCCGAGGCCCCGATTTTGACCAGTCTGCGTCTGCTGAAGGCGCTGAGCCTCGCGCGTCGCGGGAAAATGCGGGCGGCGCAGGCGTTGCTGGGAGCCGAAGGAACGGCGCCGGAGAATCCGGTCGAACTCCACGCCCTGGCGGCCCTGGTCACGCGCGAGGGTGATTATCCGCGGGCGTTGTGGCTGTGGGGGCTGCTTCTCGCCCGCGAACCCGGGCACGCGGAGGCGAGAAGAATGATCGCAGCAATCGAGTTGTGGCGGTCGCGGCCGCCGTGGGTCCGCTACATTCCCGCCGGCGCCGTGGCGTTGGTGGTGGTGATCGTGGTGGCGGTCGCGGTCCTTGCCGGCGGCCACCCGTCGCGGGCAGTGCGAACCGCCCTTCCTCCTCCGGCGACCCCCGGTTCGCTTTCGCCCGCCGCACCGCAGCCGGTTTCCCGGTCCCCACTGACCATCACGGTTCCGGGCATGAACCAGCGCCGACCGGGCGAGTAAGTGGCACGGGGCTATGGCATGGGCGCCGCAAGCGTGAGCAGGGATGACTTCGCCGGGAAGTTGTGTTCGGTGCTGAGTCCCGACGGCCAGCGGACGCGGATTTTCCTCGGTGGATTGTTGTCCGGATAACCGAAGAAGCAGGCCGCCGTGGACTGACTGTAATAGCCCGAGCCGGCGTAAACTTCACTTGTCTGGGTGGTCCCATCCGAAAGTTCGACCGTGATGCGCGCCCCCACCGCCGTGGGATTGCCTCCGGGGCCGCGTAGTTGGATGCGCAGCGAATGCCGGCCCGCCCGGCCGCCGTTGCGAAAGGCGAGCGCCGTGTCGTTGTTCCGGGTCACGAAGAAACCGGGCCACCCGTCGTTGTTGAAGTCGAGCACCGCGAGGGCCTTGGCGTCGCCCGGCACGATCAGATTGCTTTCGGCGGGCGGTACCGCGGTGAAGCGGCCATGGCCGTCGCCGCGCAACAACTGGCTGAGGCCGCCGTTGAATCGGCCGACGGCGGGGATCGGCGCGTAGGAATTCTGCACCGCATAGATGTCGGCGTGACCGTCGCCGTCGAAGTCTCCTGCGACGACCCCCTGGAACGGCGCGATCTGCGCCAGGCGCGGCAGCGGCTCGAAGCGGAACGTGCCGTCGGGCTGGCTCAGGAACACGCCGCTGCGAAATTCCGTCGCCGCGAAGCGCTGGGCGGCCGCCAGTTTGTCCGGTCCCAGGATTTCATCCAACGTCGCCCGCGCATAGGCATTGTTGCCGGGGTAGCGTTTCAGGAGGGAGGGAATCGCGGCCCCCAGGTCCCGCAGACTGCGCCAGGGGAAAAGCCGGTCGCCTTCGTAGTAGGCCTCGACGATCTGGGGTTCATCTCCGTCGCCCTTGAAATCGCCGAGGAACAGCAGCGCGGGGTGCCGGGGGTCGGCGTGATATTGGGTATTGAGGCCGACATTACCGACCACGTAGTCGGGCCGGCCGTCGCCGTTGAAATCCGCCGCGGCGATCGAGTTCCACCAGCCCGTGCCGGCGGCCGCAAAACCCGCCTTCTCGGTCCAATCCTCGAACCCGCGACCCTGATTGTTGTGGAAACACTTCACCTGACCCCATTCGAGCGTCAGCAGCAGGTCCGGCCAGCCGTCGCCGTCCACGTCGGACCACAGGGCGGAGGTCACCATGCCAACCTCGCGCAGTCCCGGAGCGAGGGTGTCGGTCACGTCCTCGAACTTGCCGCCGCGATTGGCCAGCAGTGCGCTTCGCGGCGCCTGCGGATATTGGCCCGGCAACACGCGTGCGCCGATAAACAGGTCGAGCCGGCCGTCGCGGTCAAAGTCGGCGGCCGCCACGGCGCCGACGCTCGTGGGCAGCGCAGACAGGACATCGCCGGGGGCGGGGCGGAAGCCGCCGCGGCCGTCGCCGAAAAAGAGCCTGGGTTGATACTCTGGGGCGCCCGCCGGCAGGCTGTTTCCGCCCTTGGTCACGAGCAGATCGTTCTTCCCGTCACCGTCGGCATCGAACAGGAGCAGCGGCCCGTCATCGACGGCACCGGCCGGCAGGAGCGCAGACGTATCCGCGCCGACAAACTGGCCTGAAGTCGAACCCAGCATCACGCGCAGGGGGGTCAGGGTGGTGCCGCCTGTAATCACATCGTCCAATCCGTCGCCATTGACGTCCCCGATTGCCACACCGGGGCCGCGCCGGTTGAGTCTGATCGGCAGCAGCCGCTGCTGCGCGATCTCGTCGATCGGTTCCTCCTGCGACCGCAGCGCCAGACCGGCGGCCTGGCTGACCTCGCCAAACTGGCCGGCCGGCCGCGGCGGCACCTCGGTGGAGAGCGTCGGCGCCGGACCCGGCGGTTCGGTAATGGTGAAATGCCGGTCGACCGGCAGGTTCGTGAAAGTCTGCACCAGCCCGCTGGGCCAGTTGATGATCAGGCTGCGGATGTTGGTGTCCTCACCGAGACCGAAATGAACCATCGGCTCGCTGCTGGACATATATCCGCGGGCCAGCCAGAGCTGGCGGACCTGGGGACCGGACGCGGTTTCAATCCGCACCAGCGCGCCTACCCCGAAACGGTTGGAAACAGTCCCGCGAAGGTCGATGGTCACCCGGTGGCCGGTGTCGCAGTCGTTGCGGAGAATCGTGACGCTGTCCCGGTAGTTGGCATAGACGACGTCAAGATTGCCGTCGCCGTCCAGGTCGCCAAAGGCGGAGCCGAAACTGATGCCCTTCTGGTCGAGGCCCCACGCGGCGCCGACGTTGTCGAACCTCAGTTCGCCCCGATTGCGAAAGGCGAGATGGGATTCGGCCAGCACCGGGCTCTCGCGCATGATCCGCACCCGCTCGGCGGTGCTTTCCGCCGTCATCATGCGCGCGTTGATGTCGAGGTTCTGCTCCACGAACATCCCGTTCGTCACGAAAAGGTCGAGGCGGCCGTCATTGTCCAGGTCTTCGAAACGCGGCGACCAGGTCCAGTCCGTGGCGGCGATTCCGGCCAGGAAGGCCGCTTCGAGACAGCGGCCCGTGGCGGTGTTGAGCAGCAAGGCGCTGCGGCGGTATTTCGGCGTCATCGTGGAGCCGTCCGGAGACTCCTCGGTTCTGCTGCGGAGGTCGGCCTCGCTGCGTTGATCTTTCTCGTGCGTGGTCGTGGCCATGTCCGCGACGAGAAAATCGATGAGCCCGTCATTGTTCACGTCGCCCAGGTCCGAGCCCATCGAGGCAAACGAGGTGCGCGGCACGACGCGATCGATGGCATCGGTGAACGTGCCGTCCCGGTTGTTGTGATAAAGTTTGTCCGGGACGCCGTAGTCGTTGGCGACGTAAAGATCGGGCCAGCCGTCGTTGTCATAATCCCACCAGGTCGCGGAATGGCTCTGCGATTCGCCGCGAATCCCCGCGCGATCGGTCACATTCGTAAACGTGCCGTCGGGGTTCTGATGGAAGAGATAGCCGCGCTGACCGTTGGGATGCGTGGCGCTGTTCAGCAGATTGGTCGCGATATAGACATCGAGCCGTCCGTCGCGGTCATAGTCACAAAAAGCGGCCATGCCGCTCGCATCCGTGACGTCCAGCCCATAGGCATGGGCCATCTCCTTGAAAGTCCCGTCGCCTTGATTGATATAAAGGAGATTCGGCGCGTTAAACCGGCAGACATAGATATCCAGCCGGCCGTCGTTGTTCACATCGACGAACGTCGCGCCTTGTTTCCAGATGCCGGCGGCGGCGCCCTTGTCGCCCACCCCGGCCTGGTCCGTCACGTCCTCGAACCTCCAGCCGCCGAGATTGCGGAACAGGCGGCAGCTCTCGGTCTTGCTGACGACGAATAGGTCCGGCCGGCCGTCGCCATCGTAATCGCCGATCGCCACGCCGGTGCCGAGTGCGCCAAACAAGAATTCCTGGTAATGTTCACCCCACATCTTGGGATCGGCGTAACGGTTTTCCGTCCGGACGCCGGTCACGTCTGGCGGGAGTTGCACGAACATGGTTTTCCCGCGCGCATGGGCATGCGGCGCCAGCGGCGCTGCGGTGATGCCGGCCGGCGGATCCGCCGCCCGGGCAGCCAGACCGGCGAGCAGGGCTGCG
>DASRKV010000269.1:0-16439 GCA_035648795.1 Opitutaceae bacterium | reverse complement strand
GAGCGCCAAAGCGATGGTGGAGCCTTCAATTGATCGGATGCTCATAATGGATTTCATACACGAATGGGGGGAAAGTTTTTTCAGTGGGCGCCCGGCGGTTCGAGGCGGCCGGGCGGAACCTGCACCGGCAATCGTCTCCCGGCATTATTCTGCCGTTTTCGGGCTGATGATGGTAACAACCCGACTCACTGCGTTTGCCGGGAATCCGCCCAGCTTCGCGTGTTCGCGCACCATCTCTTCGTTCGGCGCAAGGTAAACGCAATAGATCTTGTCCCCAGTCACATAGCTGTGCAGCCACTTGATTTGGGGACCCAGATCGCTCAATACCCGGCAGGATTTCTGGGCAATGCCTTTCAGCTCCTCGGCGCTCATTTTGCCCGCACCAGGGATCACTCGTTCGATCACATACATGTTCTGACCGGCGGGCAACGCCTCCGGCTTCACCGGCTCTTCGGCCAGAGCCGCACCGGCAAGAATCAAGGACAGGGTGAAGACAAACAGAAGTCTGAGGCCGTTCATGGTTGGTTTTTCCTTAACTGCGGTTCGCGTTCGGAGAGACTGTCGGAGGAGCTGCAATATAGCCGAAGCCTGACCAGACGCCCAAGCCATCGAGGGGAAATATCCGGCCAGAGTGACCGTTGGCTCATCCGCAGTGTCCCGTTACCGGAGCCTGCGCCCGCCATCCACCCGACCCGGATCAAGCGCTTACCGAAACCTCGCGGACGTGGTCTCGCGGGGACCGACCAAAACGTTCTTGATAAAGGTTGCGAAGCTGGCGGGGGCCGCTGAAGCCGCAGGCTCGGGCCACGTCGTCGACCTTCGAGCCTTCCTCCTGCAACAGCGTGCGGGCGCGCTCCAGCCGCAACTCCCGCTGGTATTCGCCGATGGAAAGGCCCAGCTTGAGGCGGAAGCGTCGCGACAAATTTCGCGTGCTCGAGCCAACCAGCTCCGCGAGCAGGTCGAGGCTTGGCGGCCGGTCCAATTTATCGATCAGGATGTTTTGGGCGCGATGCACGAGATCATCGAGATGATTGCGATACTGGAGATACACGCTCTCCTGCTTGGAGTCGCCGCTGCGACGCAGGTAGACGACCAGATAGCGCGCCACCTCGAACGCCAGCTTCGGGCCGTGTCGAAGGCCGAGAATATGGATGGCCAGATCGATGCCCGAGGCAATGCCCGCGCTCGTGAAGACGTTGCCGGCCTCGGTGAAGAGAATCCCCTTCCTGACTTCGACCTTCGGATACCGCTGCTGCAGATCGTCGCTATCAATCCAATGGGTGGCACACGGGAGCCCATCCAGGATGCCCGCTTCCGCCAGCAAATAGGATCCGGTGCAGATCGAGCAAATTGTGGCTCCAGCTTGCCAGCCCCGCCGGATCCACTCGAACAGCGGCCGGTTCTCCCGCAGGAATTGCGGTGAGTGCAACGGCTTGAGCGCGCAGCCGGCCACGAAAAGGATGTCATCCGGACCGAGCTCGATCTGCCGATAAAGCACCAGATTCGAGAAATGAAGATTGCCCGCGACCGGCAGCGATCTTGTGAGGGCACAGACTTCGATCCGATACGGGTAACGGCAAATGCGTACCGCCGCCTGGAAGGCTTGCAGAGGACCGATCAGATCAAGCGGGGTCAGATTAGGCGGAGCAAAGAATACAACGCGCGATGCCATGGTGACCCAAGGCATAAGACCTCGGTGCAGTCCAAACGTCAATTGTCGATCCCGCGAAAGGCGCACCAAACAGAGTCGGCCTTTGCTTTGCTGCGGGGGCGGTAGCCTTGGATCGTGCGCGCGGCACGACCCCGAATGGTCAGTTCACGGGTGAATTGAGCTCGTAGCGAAGTCATCGCTTCGCCAGCCTGACCACCGCGATGCCCTGGCAGCTACCTCAACGCGCCGTCCGCTTCCCGCCCCTCCCCCGCGCCGCGGCTTCGTTCAACCAGCCGCTGCTGCAGATGCCGCCCGGCGCTGCAGGTCTCTAGACGTTAGGCGGCATCGAACGCGCACCGTGATGAACACTCTACCCTTTGGATGCATGCTCACCGTGCTGAGTTGGTTTGTCGCCCCGGCCGGTTTCTCCAGCACCACTGCCACTTTTGACGTCGAGATTCCTCCCGGCCCAAACTTCGCCATCGCGGCCTTCCGCTGGTGGCACCCACCGGAAGCCAGGGCGTTGCTCGGCGTAGCGGTGCTCGTTCCCGGCAGCAACTGCGACGGACGGGCGCAGGTCGAGGATCTGTTCTGGCAGGACTTTGCGAGGCGGCACAGCCTCGCGCTTGTCGGTTGCTGGTTCACGGACCATCCACACGAGAACATGAATATCGAGGACTATGCCCGCGCTCACGATGGCAGCGGCCGAGCGCTGCTCGATGCGGTGGACCGCCTCGCGAAGGCGGCAGCGCATCCCGAAGCGGCCACCGCGCCGCTCCTGCTCTGGGGCCTCTCCGCGGGCGGCGAGTTCAATTACGAGTTCGCCTGCTGGGAACCGGCGCGCGTGGCGGCCTTTGTCGTCAACAAAGGCGGCTACTACTTCACCCACCTTGCGCCCGCCGCCACGCGGGCCGTGCCTGGCATCTTCTTTGTGGGAGGCAAAGATGAGGCGTTCCGCATCCAGAGTATTCAGGGTATCTTCGCGGTCAATCGGCAGGCTGGCGCCGCCTGGAAACTCATCGTCGAGCCTGGCGCAGGGCATGAACAAGGCAAAACCCGCGAACTGGCAGCAGAGTTCTTTGCCGAGGTCATCTCGCGTCGTCGCTGACGCCCTCGTGATGAACGAAACAGTGCAGACGCGTTTCTTACCCATCCCAACGACGCCGAACGAACCGGATGCAGCGAACCCCGCGAGCGCGATGATGTTTCAAGCCAGGCGTCAGCGGCGCGGGGTCGCTGAGCCGGAGCGTTGCCCGCACTCATTCCGCCTTCGACACCGCCAAAGGGCAAGGATTACAGAATGACCGCCCAGGTGATCATAGCCGACCGAGAACAGCATGCCCCGCAGATCCGGGAGTTATTCTGGGAATACCTCCAGTGGGCCAATGCCAGAGCGAATGAAGAATTCAAAGTGGGCTTTGACAGCGCCACCATGCTTGAAGGAAATATGAAGGATCTGGGCAAATTCATGCCACCTGGCGGACGTTTGCTGTTGTGCTCCATCGAGAATGACCTCGCCGGAATTGCCTGTTTGAAGCAGCTTACGCCCAGTATCGGGGAGATCAAACGGATGTACGTGCCTCACGGTCATCGGAAGGAGGGATTAGGCCGTACGCTGATCGATCGGCTGTTGCAGGAGGCTCAACAAATCGGATATCAGCTCGTCCGATTGGACAGCGCACGATTCATGAAGGAGGCGCATCAACTGTATCGATCCATCGGATTCAAAGAGATTGCCGCCTACGCAGGCAGCGAAATACCGAAGGAATTTCAGGTGCATTGGGTATTCATGGAGATCCCCTTACAGCCGCCCAAGCCGTGATTATGCAAGATGGGCGCGATCTTTCCCGTAAGCCCATCGATTTTTCGGTGAGCGATGTAGGAGCCTGCTTGCAGGCGATTCTTACCTCGGAATCGCGAGCAAGCTCGCTTCCTACAATTCGCATAGATACGCCCAAGGATCACGAAGAAAATAGGGCGGGCTAACCACAGCAGGCAGACGACTTGGCCTTCGCCCTGCGCGCTCAGGCCAGGCGCCTGATGCGGAACGTTGATATAGCTGCGTGGAGTCAAGCGGGGAGAATAGAATCCTGGTCCGCAATCGGGGGAGGAAGCGGCTGAGGGCAGAACCGCCGGGCGGGCGGCAGAGAACAACGTCCGGCCCGAAGAACAAGGTTCTGTGAATCCGCAACTCAGCCTGGTCTGGTGATCAGCGGTTCCGGATTCGACGCCGGCATATCATGCGATTCCTGCCGACACTGCGAGCGAGAGCAGAAGAATGATGGTGACGATGACCGCGACTGTGCGCTATCTCGACGGATCGTGCCTGCTCGCGACGATTTCAAATCCTTGGCTTCGTACCGGAGAGAACGGAGGGAGATTTTCTCTCCATCGTTCATCTTCTCCGTTCCCGCCGTTCTGTCCGGTAAAATAGTGTCGTTGTGGCCCGGCCGTGGTAGGGAAAAGGCGGACTAGTCCGATGACCATTCCTCCCGACCCGATCGGCGATCCTTCCCGCTGGTTGCCCACCTCGCGCGACGAGTTGGACGCCCGTGGTTGGGACGAGGTCGACGTCATCCTCGTGTCCGGCGACGCCTACGTCGACCATCCTTCCTTCGGCACGGCGGTCGTGGGGCGGACCATCGAACGCGAGGGCTTGCGCGTGGCGATCCTGCCGCAACCCAACTGGCGGGACGATTTGCGCGACTTCCGCAAGCTGGGACGGCCCCGGCTGTTTTTCGGGGTCACGGCCGGCTGCATGGATTCGATGGTGAACCACTACACCGCCGGCCGGCGGCTCCGGTCGGACGACGCTTACACTCCGGGCGATCAGGCAGGTTTCCGCCCCGACTACGCCGTCACGGTCTACACGCGCATCCTCAAGCAACTCTACCCCGAGGTGCCGGCGATGATCGGAGGCATCGAAGCCAGCCTCCGGCGTGTCACGCACTTCGATTACTGGTCCGACACGATCAAACCCAGCGTGCTCGCGGACAGTGGCGCCGACCTGCTGGTTTACGGGATGGGCGAACTGCCCTTGCTTGAGATCCTGCGGTTGCTGCGCCGCGGGGTGCCGTTTTCATCGCTGAGAACCGTCCCGCAAACGGCCGTCCTGCTGCCCCCTAGCGCGGAAGTTCCCCAAAACCAGCGCTGGGAGGACATCACCCTGAATTCGCACGAGGAGTGCGTGCGGAATCGCGCCAGCTATGCGGCCAATTTCGGACGGATCGAAACCGAATCCAACCGGGTGCACGCCCGGCGGCTCCGGCAGGAGGTCGGCGGGCGTCTGCTGGTGGTGAACCCGCCGTTCCCCACGATGACGACGGAGCAACTCGACGCGAGTTTCGACCTGCCATACACGCGCCTGCCGCATCCGCGCTACCGCAAGCGCGGGCCCATTCCGGCGTACGAGATGATCAAGCACTCGATCAATCTGCACCGGGGCTGCTTCGGCGGGTGCAGCTTCTGCACGATTTCCGCGCACCAGGGAAAATTCGTGGTCAGCCGCAGCCGGGAGAGCATCCTGCGCGAGGTGCAGGCGGTGCAGGCGATGCCCGATTTCCGCGGCACCATCAGCGATCTCGGCGGTCCGTCGGCCAACATGTACCGGATGCACGGGCGCGAGCCGCGCCTGTGCGACGAATGCGAGAAACCGAGCTGCATCTGGCCGCGCATCTGCCCCAACCTCGAAACGGACCATCGTCCGCTGCTCGAAATCTATCGGGCGGTGCGCTCCGTGTCCGGGGTCAACCACGCCTTCGTGACGAGCGGACTCCGGTACGATCTGCTGCTGGACGGGCGCGCCCCGCCCGAGGTGCGCCAGGGAAATGACCGTTACGTCAATGAACTCGTGGCGCACCATTGCTCGGGCCGGCTCAAGGTCGCACCCGAGCATACCTCCGATGAGGTGTTGCGGGTCATGCGCAAGCCGTCATTTGCCCTCTTTCGCCGCTTCAAGGAGCGTTTCGATGCGGTCAAGACCCGGCTCGGGAAACCGCAGCTCCAACTGGTGCCGTATTTCATCAGCTCGCACCCCGGATCGCGGCCGCAGGACATGGCCGATCTCGCGCTGCAGACCAAGGAGCTCGGATTCCGGCTGGAGCAGGTGCAGGATTTCACTCCCACGCCGATGACGGTGGCGACGGAGATCTACGCGACAGGCCTGCATCCTTGCTCGGGAAAACCGGTTTTCGTGGCGCGCACTCCGGAGGAAAAGGAGGAACAGCGCAGCTTTTTCTTCTGGTACAAACCCGGGCTGCGGAACGCGCTCAGCGAGACGCTGGATCGGCTCGGGATGGACGCGGTCGCCGAACGGCTGTTGGGTGTGGGCCAGAAGAAACGGCCGAAGCCAAGAGTTAGCCGGAGAGGCGTTCGCGGCGGGAGCGTGACTTCTCAATAGACTGGCATCACCGGCTTCCGGGGAAATTCAGCGGGAACCTGTCCCGGCGGGTGACACAGTTGGTCAAACGCCGCGGAACTCTGGTTGCACAGTATAGCCCGCCAACGTGCACAAATTGCCCCCCAAGGGCACGAAACCTGAAAGCTCCGGGTCGGGGGAAAGCAGCCGTCAGGTTGGAAGCGATTTGATTCCAAAAGGTTAGGCCGAATTCAAGTACGTCGGCACAGCCGATGCAGGACCGCCCTCGCGCCGGCGCCAAGACGGCTCCGGCATTTGCATCACTCAATTCGAAACCTATGGACTCCACAAATCTCACTCCTGCCACTCCTGCTCCAACGGCAAGCGCTCCTGCGGCCGTGCCCACACCGGTTCCGGCTCCCGTCGCGGCCAGTGTAACGCCCGCACCAGCGCCGACGCCGAAAGTGCCTGTCTCTCCCGTCAAGCCGTGGACCGGTAAGCCGAAGAAAATATACGGCGCCAAGAAGCTCTGAGTCTGGCGCAGGCGGATGGCTGAAAACGATCCAGCCGCTCACAACTGCGATCCGGGCTGTCGGCGTTGCCGGGTGAAAGGAATCATCCAGGCGCAGCGTCCGCCGCCCGGATCTTTTTTTGGCTTGCACAAACGCCCCGGGAAAAGCGCAAGGAGTGCACAAACCCGTCGCCAGGGTCTGACCTGGCTGCGGCGGTGAGGTCGGCGTAGTAAAACAACCCTGTGTGCGACAATGATTAAGGAAATCGCCGGCGCATCCGGCACGATCCTTGCACGGTAAATCCCAAATATGCGAACGACCGTGGAAAATCTGTATGCCCTGCAACAACTGCAATTGCAGACCGCACCCGCATCAGCGGAGCGCGAAGCCCAGATCAAACTGCTCCGCGAGAAGATTCCGGCACAGATTCTCGGCCATTTCGACCGGATGATCGCGCAAGGCCGCAAAGGCGTGGCGCTCGTGCGCAACGGCGTCTGCTGTGAGTGCCACATCCGCGTTCCTTCCGGTACGGCCGCGAGCCTGGTCCGACCCAAGGACCTCTATCTGTGCGACAACTGTGGACGCTATCTTCTGCTGCCGTTGGACGAAATCGCTCCTCCTGCGGTGCCGGTCGCGCCGCAACCGGTCCCGGTCCGCAAAACGCGGAAAAAGGCAGTGGCTGTCGCGGTCTGAGCGGACGACTGCCAGCGGTGTCTCCATGACTTTGGCGGATTTCACCAGAGCCGGCCTGATTATTCCTCATCTGGCCAGCCGGGACGCGACCAGCGTCATTCACGAACTCAGCCTCGCCCTGCAGCGGGAGGGCTGCGTCTCCGATTGGCTGCCATTCTACCACGAGGTGCTCAACCGGGAGTTTCTCCTGAGCACCGACATGGAAGCGGGCATGGCGTTTCCTCACGCCCGGCTTCCCGGTTTGCGGGAACTTGCCTTTGCCTTTGGGCGCAGCGACGCGCCGTTTGCATGGGGCCCGGGAATTGCCCATCCCGTCCGCATGGTATTTTTGTTGGCGGTGCCGGCGAATGGCGCCGATGACTATTTGCCGCTGGTTTCCGGCCTCGCACGGCTTTCCGCGAATCTCCCGGCCCTGGACGCAATCCGCAGCGCGGTCGACCCGGAAGGGATCCTGGCCGCATTCCGCGGGATTGAATTGCGCGGGAGCGCCGGTGCGATGACGGTGGCGCAGGTTGAATCACGCTAAGCACCGAGATGATGTCTGATCCCGCATCATGGACCACCTAGCCCTTGGATTGCTGCTGCTGACGCTGCTGGGGTACCTGACGGGGGCGGTGGCCAGCCTGGCATGCATGCGCGCCGGGAAGGCCGCCAATGTCGTGGCGTTTGGCGTCGCCGCGCTGGCGGCGCTCAGCGGCATTGCCGCCAGCATCACCGGCCTCCTGACCGGCGCCGCCACCGCACACGAGTCGGTGCAGATCCTCCCGGCGCTGATTCCCTACATTCGCTTCACCATCCGGCTCGACCCGCTGGGGCTGTTTTTCACGTTGCTTGTCTCCACGGTCGGCCTCGCGCTTGCCATCTACTCGCTGGGCTACAACCGGCAGTTTTTCGGCCGCAAGAACCTCGGGGTGTTTGGGGCGTTCTTCAATTCGGTGCTGCTCGCGACGACCCTCGTATTCCTGTCGGACAATGCGTTCTTCTTCCTGATCGCCTGGGAGATCATGGCGCTCTCGACGTATTTTCTCGTGAGCTTCGAGCACGAGAAAGAAGAGGCGCGCAACGCCGGGGTGCTCTACTTCGTGATGTCGCACATCGGCACCGGCTGCCTGATTCTCGGATTTCTCCTGCTGTTTCAGGCCTCGGGCGGCTACGGGTTTGAAGGCTTCCACGCCATCGGAGCCAGAATGGCGGCGGGCCCGCGCAACGCGGCGTTTCTCCTGTTTCTCGTCGGATTCGGCGTCAAGGCAGGCCTCATCCCGCTCCACATCTGGTTGCCGGTGGCCCATCCCGCCGCGCCGAGCAATGTCTCGGCGCTCATGTCCGGGGTGCTGATCAAAACGGGAATCTACGGCCTGACCCGCGTCTATTTCGATTTCATGGGACCGCCGCCGAACTGGTGGGGCGTCACCGTGCTGACCATCGGCACCGTTTCGGCCGTGCTCGGGGTGCTCTACGCCCTGATGGAGCATGACCTGAAGCGGCTCCTGGCGTACCACAGCATTGAGAACATCGGCATCATCTTGATGGGACTGGGCGCGGCGTTGATGTTCCTGCACACCGGCCATCCGGTGCTGGCCTCGCTGGCGCTCATCGCGGGCTTGTACCATACCATCAACCACGCGGTGTTCAAAGCCTTGCTGTTCCTCGGGGCGGGCGCGGTGGTCCACGCCACCCACACGCGCAACATGGAGGAGATGGGCGGGCTGGTGAAGCGGATGCCGCGAACCGCGTTCTGCTTCCTGGTGGGCGCGGTGGCGATTTCCGCGCTGCCGCCGCTCAACGGTTTTGTGAGCGAATGGCTCACGTACCAGGCATTGCTCCAGGGTTTCGGCACGACCCCGAGCCTGATCCGGCTGATGTTCCCGCTGGGCGGCGCCATGCTGGCCCTCACCGGCGCGCTCGCCGCCGCGTGCTTCGTCAAAGCCTATGGCATCACGTTCCTCGCGCAGCCGCGCAGCGAGCAGGCGGCGCACGCCCATGAAGCCGGCTGGCCCGAGGTCGCCGCGCAGGGGCTGCTCACCGCGGTTTGCGTCGTCCTCGGCTTGTTTCCGACGCAGTTCTTGCGGTTGCTCGATCCCGTGACGAACCAGCTCGCGGGCCAGGCGCTCAGCGCGCAGCTCAGCCTGGCGAACGGTCTCGTGCTGGCCGGCGCGACGCCCACCGGCGGCACCGTGTCGACGCTGGGCCTCGCGCTCATGGCGGTGTGCCTCCTGCCGGTGCCGCTGGCGCTCTGGTGGGTCTTCGCGCGCCGCACGACCGTGCGTCGCGGACCGACGTGGGATTGCGGGCTGCAAGGATTGACGCCCCGCATGGAATACACCGCGACCGGCTTCTCGAAGCCGATCCGGATGATTTTCAAGGCGCTCTTCCGGCCGCGCCGCGAAGTGCAGCGGGAATATGATTTTTCCCCGTACTTCGCCAAGAACCTCCGGTTTGAGAGCCACGTGGAGGAGGTTTTCCAGACGCGCATTTATCGCCCGCTGAACTGGCTCGTCTGGCGGGTCTCGCGGCGGATGCGGGGGCTGCAGGCCGGCAGCCTGCAGGCGTATCTCATCTATATTTTCGTGACCCTCCTGTTGCTGCTGGTCTTCGCGCTATGAACCGGATTCTGACCGCAGTCATCGGTGGCGAACGATCGTGTGCGAAAGTGGCACGGGCGTCTCGCCCGTGGTTCGGAAGAATCCTTAGGCATGAGCAAGATGCCCGTACTGTGCGAAAGTGGCACGGGCGTCTCGCCCGTGGTTTGGAAGAATCATTACATGGGCAAGATGCCCATGCCACCTCGGAGGTCCGACCACTCGGAACCGTGTCCGCCCGACAGGATCACCGCCGATGAACTTGGACGTGAGAGCGATCGTTTTGCAGACGGTGCTGTTGCTCGCGCTCGCCCCGCTGGTCACCGGCATCATCAAGAACTGGAAGGCCCGGCTGCAGAACCGCCGGGGACCGCGGATCTGGCAGCCGTACCTCGATCTGCAGAAGTTCTTCCGCAAGGACATGGTGATCTCCGAGCACGCCTCGTGGGTTTTCTCCTTTGCGCCCCATGTCGTTTTCCTCACCGCGCTGCTGGCCGGACTGATGGTGCCGATGGTGACCGTGCAGGCGCCGTTGAGCCTGTTCGGCGGCCTGCTCGCCCTGGTCGGTCTGCTGGCCCTCGGGCGCTTTTTTCTCGCGCTGGGCGGACTCGATCCGGGCAGCGCGTTTGGCGGCATGGGCAGCAGCCGCGAGATGACCATCGCAGCGATCGCCGAGCCGGCGCTGATGCTGGCGTTGTTTACGATGGCCATTGCCGCGGGCTCGACCGATCTCAGCCGGATTGTGGCGGCGACGCTCGGGCCGGACTGGAATCTGCTCAGTCCCATGCACGTGCTGGCATTCGCCGGCCTGTTCATCGTGCTGCTGGCCGAGACCGGGCGGATTCCCGTGGACAACCCGGCGACGCACCTGGAGCTGACGATGATCCACGAGGCGATGCTGCTCGAATACTCGGGACGTTACCTGGCGCTCATGGAATGGGGCGCCTCGATCAAGCAACTGGTGTTGATGACACTGCTCGTGAATGTGTTTTTCCCGTTCGGCCTGGCGTCCGCGGCGCCCGCCGGCCTGGGCTTCAGCTTCCTGACGTACGGCGCGAAGCTGTTGGTCGTGGCCGGCTTTGTGGTGATCGTCGAGACCACGAACGCCAAACTCCGCCTCTTCCGCGTGCCGGACCTGCTCAGCGCCGCGTTTGTCCTCGCCGGTCTGGCCCTGCTTTCCACGTTCCTCTTCCAATAACTTCCTGATGCACCCTCCGCCCACGTCCGAGATTCCCTCGCAGCTCATCGCGCTCTTCGCCGCGTTGATGCTCGTCGCCCAATTGCTGCTGGCCGTCCAGCGCATGCTGCTGACCAGCATCCGCCTGTTTGCCATCCAATCGCTGTTCCTCGCGGGGATCGCCGCGGTCGTGGCGTATTTTCACGGCGCGTTTCATGTTTATGTCGTCGTGGCGCTGACGCTGATCGGCAAGGTGGCGTTTCTCCCCTGGCTGCTCGACCGGCAGGTGCGGCGGATGAAAATCGTCCAGGAGATCGAGCCGCTGGTGAATTTCCCCACCTCCATGCTGATCTGCGGCGGCCTCACGCTGCTCGGCTACCTGGTGGCGCGTCCGTTCACGTCGTTGGAGCGGTTGGGCAACAACACCCTCGCGGTCGCCATCACGCTCGTCCTGACGGGCTTTTTCCTGATGATCAACCGCCGCAAGGCAATCACGCAGGTGCTGGCGCTGCTGACGGTGGAGAACGGCGTGATGCTCGCCGCCGTCGCGCTCACGACCTATGGCATGCCGCTGGTGGTCGAACTGGGCATCTTCTTCGACGTGCTGGTCGCGGTGATGATTCTGGGGATCCTCGTCTATCGCATCCGCGAGACGTTTGCCTCGATGGACATCAGCAAGCTGAGCCAGTTGAAAGGGTGAGAGGTCGGCGGCGGACCGCGTGAACGACATGAGCCTCCTCGCACCCCTGCTCTTTGTGCCGACCGGCGCCGCCCTCGGGTGTTTCGTCGTCCGCTCGCGCCGGGTGATGGCGGCGCTGGGCGTGCTCGCCTTCGGCCTGACGCTCGCGGTGGGCGTCGCGCTGCTCCGCCGGGTCGCGGCCGACGGCACGGTGACGGAGTGGGCCGGTTTTCTCCGGGCCGACGCGCTGAGCGCCTGGATGGTGGTGTTGATCTCGGTCGTTTCGCTCGCGACGTCGGTCTATGCCGGCCGTTACTTCCAGCGCGATCTGGCGGCGGGGGTGGTGACGCGCGGGCGGATGAAGGAGTTCTTTGTCCTCACGCCGTTGTTCGGCAGCGGGATGTTTCTCGTCGTCCTGGCGAACAGCCTCGGCGTGATGTGGGCGGCGGTCGAAGCCACCGCCCTCTCGTCCGTCCTGCTCGTGGCGTTGTACAATCGCCGGACGTCGCTCGAAGGGGCGTGGAAATACGTCATGCTGGGCAGCCTGGGCCTGGCGCTGGCCCTCCTCGGCACGGTCTTCATTTATGCCGCCGCCTGCAAGGACAGCCCCCGGCCGCTCCCGAGTTTCAACTGGTCCCACCTGATGACGGTGGCGCCGCAATTGGATCCCCAATTGGTCCGGCTGGCTTTTGTCTTCGCCCTGCTCGGCTATGGCACCAAGGCCGGCCTCGCGCCGATGCACACGTGGTTGCCCGACGCGCACAGCGAAGCGCCGTCGCCGACCAGCGCCATGTTGTCCGGCGTGTCCCTCAAGATCGCGCTCTATGCGTTGTTGCGTTTTCACATTCTGACCGCCGCGTGTCTCGGCCCGGCGTTCAGTTGCCGCCTGCTGCTCGGTTTCGGGCTGTTGTCCATGTTTCTGGCCGCGCCGTTCATCCTGGTGCAGGAAAACCTCAAACGCATGCTGGCGTATTCGAGTCTTGAACACATAGGACTGATCTGCGTCGGCATCGGCCTGGGCACGCCGCTCACGATTTTCGGGGCCCTGCTGCACATGGGTTATCACGCCCTGACCAAGCCCGTGCTCTTTTTCGCCGCCGGCAACATCCACCAGTCCTGCCACACGCTCGAGTTCCGGCTCATCGGTCCGGGCCTGGTGAAGCTGCTCCCGGTCACCGTGCTGTTCCTGGGCCTGGCTGCGGTGGCGGCGGCCGGTCTGCCGCCGTTCGGATTGTTCCTCAGCGAGCTGACGGTGATCAGCGGCGGCATCGCGGCGGGACAAATGACGATCAGCGTGCTGGTGCTCGCGGCGTTGATCGCGTGCTTCTGCGGCATGCTGCGGCAACTCACGCGCATCCTGCCGGGCGAGCCGGCGGCGGGACGCGACCACGACGGCCGCCGGATGGACGGAGTCCCGGCGATGGGTCTGCTGCTGGGCGGACTGCTGGTGTTCAGCGTCTGGCTGCCGCAACCGCTGCTCGACGTGATGCACCGGGCGGCGGGCATCATCGGAGGCGAGCCATGAACTTGGCCGGACTTGTGCAATCGGAGCGATATTCGCCCGTCGTTCCGCGGACCGTCCGGTGCGGCGGCGTTGTCGGGCGGGATCGCCGTACCCCGTCGCCGTGCCTGACAATATGGTCGGATGTAGGGCGGGGTCGCCGTCCCTCGCCTCACTCGGTGCTCCGGACGGGAAAGAGCCTTGTTTCGAGTGTGGCTGCGAGCGCCAGCGAGTGGGTTCGGGATCGGCAGTCCACTCGCTGGCGCTCGCGGCTACCAAGCAAGCGCGAGTCCTCTGAATTCCCATGGAGTTGATCGCCCTGCTCATCCTGCCGGTCCTCGCGGGCCTCCTGTGCCTCGCGACGGATTCGCCCCGTGCGTGGGAGCGATTGAATCTGCTCGCGTTCGCGGGGCTGGCCCTGCTCGCGCTGGACCTGGGGGCAACAGTGTTGGCGCACGGTCCCGTCACGGCGCTCGGCGGCTTCCTCCGGGCGGACGCCCTCAGTGTGCTGGTCATCGGGCTGACCGCGTTCGTGGCGCTGGTCAGTGCGATTTATGCCGTCGGATATTTCCGCCGCGATCTGGGCGACGGCCGGATCACGGCGAGGCAGTTGCGGCGCTACTACGTGCTGACGCCGCTGTTTGTCGGAGTGATGTTGCTGGTGCCGCTGGCGGACAACCTCGGGGTGATGTGGGTGGCCACCGAAGGCGCCACGCTGGCCTCGGTCCTGCTGGTGACCTTCTACAACCAGAAGACGTCGTTCGAGGCGGGCTGGAAATACATCATCATCGGCAGCGTCGGCATTTCGCTGGCGTTGTTCGGCACCGTGCTGACCTACTACTCGGCGGTCGGGGTGCTCGGTCCGGACACCGCGCACGGGATGAACTGGTCGGTGCTGGCGGTCATCGCGGAGCACTTTGATCCGCGGGCGATGCGCCTGGCCTTCGTGCTGATCCTGCTCGGTTACGGCACGAAAGCCGGACTCGTGCCGATGCACACCTGGAAGCCGGATGCGTACGCCGAAGCGCCGGTGCCGACCGCGGCGTTGCTGGGGGCGGGTTTCATCAACTGCGCGCTTTACGGCATCGCCCGGTTCGACGTCCTGGCCGAGAAATGCCTCGGCCACGATTTTCCGGGCCGGTTGCTGGCCGGCTTCGGCCTGGCTTCGATCCTCGTCGCGGCGCCGTTCGTCCTGGCGCAGCGCAATTTCCGGCGCCTCCTGGCGTATTCGAGCATCGACCACGCCGGCATCATGGTCGCGGCGCTGGGCTTCGGCGGAAAGTTGGGCGCGCTCGGCGCGATGCTGCACATGCTGTTCCACGCGGCGACCAAGCCGCTGTTGTTCTTTTGCGCGGGCAACGTGCAACAACACTTCGCGACGCCATATTTCTGGAAGGTCCGCGGGGTGATCCACACGCTGCCGTGGACCGGCGGGTTGTTTCTGCTGGCGGCCCTGGCGGTGACCGGGACGCCGCCCTTCAGCCTGTTCCAGAGCGAGTTCACCGTGTTGAGCGCGGCGCTGGCCGCCCACCGGGATTGGTCGGCGTTGCTCTTCATCGCCGGCGTCGTGACGATCTTCGCCGGCTTCCTCGTGCACATGTCGAAGCTCAATCTGGGCTTGCCCCACGCCGAGGCGCCCGCCCGCGTCGCCGAATGCCCCTGGAAACTCACGGCCATCCTGTGCGTGGCGGCGGTGGTGATCCTTCTCGGCTTCTGGCTGCCGGGCGCCCTGTACCAACTTGTGCAACAATCGGCCCGCATCATCGGAGGTGAGTCATGAATATTCTGCCGGAGCTTCTTCCCGCCCTGAACGACCTGCAGGACAGTTTTTCCGGCCGGTTTACCGCGGTGCATGCGCCGCGGCCCAACGAGGTCTATTTCGAGGCCCCGAAGGAGGTGGTCGCCGGTTTCTGCGCGCAACTCTACCGGAAGTGGAATGCCCGCCTGGTCTGCCTGTTTGCCGACGATGCCCGGGCGACGGAGCAGGCGTTTCATCTGTATTATGTTTTCGCGCTCGATGGCGCCCACGGCTTTTTCTCGCTGCGCGTGCTGGTGCCGGCGGACAAGCCCGAGTTCAACTCGCTCACCGATGCCATCCACGCCGTGAACTGGCAGGAGCGGGAGGTGCAGGACCTGTTTGGCCTGAAGCTGCTGGGCCACCCGAATCCGCGGCGCTGCGCCCTGCACGACGACTGGCCGGACGTCCATCCGCTGCGCAAGGATTTTGACCTTCACACGACGCTGCCGCCGTTTACGGGCGTCCGGCACAAATTCCGCGAGGTGGAAGGGGAGGGCGTCTTTCAGGTGCCGGTCGGCCCGGTGCATGCCGGCATCATCGAGCCCGGTCATTTTCTTTTCAGCGTGGCGGGCGAGCCCGTGCTCTACCTGCAGCTCCGCCTTTTCTACGCGCACAAGGGCACCGAGAAGCTGTTCGAGCATCTGCCGGTGGAGCATGGCGTGCGGCTGGCCGAAAGTATTTCCGGCGATTCGAGCTTCGCGCACGCCACGGCGTTCTGCCACGCGGTCGAGCGGGCCGCCGGGGTCGAGGCGCCGGCGCGGGCCCGCGCGTTGCGCACGCTCGGCCTCGAGCTGGAGCGCATCTACAACCATGTCGGCGATATCGGCGCGATCTGCACCGACGTGGCATTCACCACCGCCAACATGCACGCCCTGCGGCTCAAGGAACGGGTGCTGCGCGTGAACGAGCTGCTCAGCGGCAACCGCCTCCTGCGCGGCCTGGCCTGCCTCGGCGGCGTGCGCTACGATTTCGAGCCCGCGCACCGGGAGGCGCTGGCGCAGTTGTTGCGCTGGCTGAAACCCGAGTTCGACGCGCTCGTCGAACTCATCCGCGATTCCTCCGGCACCCGCGACCGGCTGGAAACCACGGGCATCCTCAAGCCCGAGGTGGCGCGCGATCTCGGCGTCGTCGGGCTCGCCGGGCGCGCCTCCGGGCTCGATCGCGATTTGCGGCGCGATTTTCCGCACGCGTTCTACGATCAGGTGCAGTTCACGGTCCCCGTGTTCACCGAAGGCGACGTGCAGCGGCGGCTGGCGGTGCGCCGCGAGGAGGTCTATCAGTCGATGGCCATCATCGAGCAGGTGCTCGCGCAACTGCCGGACGGTCCGGTGCGGACGGCCCTCGGCGAACTGCCTCCGGATCGAATCGCGCTGGGCTACGTCGAAGGCTGGCGCGGCGAGATTTTTCATTGGATCCGCACCGCGCCCGGCAACCGGCTCGCCCGGTGCAAGATCAAGGATCCCTCGCTCCAAAACTGGCCGGCGCTCACCGA
>DASRKV010000268.1:0-12672 GCA_035648795.1 Opitutaceae bacterium | reverse complement strand
CCGGTATAGCAGATGGCCGCCTCGCACAGGGCGTCAGTCTGGAGCACGGCGTCCAGCGCGACGCGCATGTTGGGGACGTAATTCAGCGAGTCGAAGACGCGGAAAAGG
Organism: Opitutaceae bacterium; assembly: GCA_035648795.1. GTDB lineage: Bacteria > Verrucomicrobiota > Verrucomicrobiia > Opitutales > Opitutaceae > Fen-1467. The sequence goes on along the minus strand of DASRKV010000268.1, from coordinate 12,564 downwards.
TCGATGCCGGTCCCGGCGGCGTGGCGCACAAAGCCGGTGATGACGTTGTCGGGGTAATTACTGTAGCCGACTCCGTTGGCGCCGCGCAGCAGCATCTGGAAGCAGATGTTGGGAATGCGTTCGCGCAGGAGCGCCAAGCGCTGGTAGGGATCCTCGTGGAGGAAACGCAGGGCCGTGTCGAACGTGGCGCCACCCCAGCATTCGAGGCTGAAGATGCCGGGCAACCGGCGGGCCAGCGCATCGGCGGCGGCGAGGAGGTCGTAGGTGCGCACGCGGGCGGCCATGAGCGACTGGTGGGCATCGCGAAACGTCGTGTCGGTGATGAGCAGCCGTTTCTGGGCGAGGATCCAGTCCGCGAACCGGCGCGGGCCGAGCGCCTGGAGCAGGCCGCGCGTGCCGGGTGGCGGCTTCTGACGATGATCGTATTCAGGAATGGGCGGCGGGTTCGACGGGCTCACCGCAGGAGGAGCGGGCACCCGCTCCGGATGGCGGCCCTTGACCTCGGGATTGCCGTTGACGATCACGTCGCCGAGGTAGGCGAGCAGCTTGGTCGCCCGGTCGCGCCGGATTTTGAACTCGAAGAGGGCGGGGGTCGTATCGATGAGATTCGTCGTGGCGGCGCCGGCGCGGAATGCGGGGTCGTGAATGACGTTGTCGAGAAAAGGAATGTTGGTCTTGACGCCACGGATGCGGAACTCGCGGAGCGCGCGGTCCATCCGCTGCAGGGCGATCTCGAACTTCGGCCCAAAGGCGGTGACCTTGACGAGCAGCGAATCGTAGAACGGCGTGATCACGCTGCCGGTGTCGCCCATCGCGCCGTCGAGGCGAATCCCGAAGCCGGCGGAGCTCCGGTAATTGAGGATGCGGCCGTAGTCGGGGGTGAACTTGTTGGCGGGATCCTCGGTCGTGACGCGGCATTGCACGGCGTAGCCGATGCGGGGCACGGCCTCCTGGCGGGGCACGTCGAGCTCCGGGTCGAACAGCGAGCAGCCCTGCGCGATCAGGATCTGGGCCCGCACGAGGTCGACGCCCGTGATCATCTCGGTGACCGTGTGTTCGACCTGGATGCGCGGGTTCATCTCGATGAAGCACCACTCGCGCGGCTGGTCGGCGTTGACGAGAAACTCGATGGTGCCGGCGTTGTCGTAGCGAATCTCGCGGGCCAGGCGCACGGCGGCGTCGCACAAGGCGGCGCGCACGTCCTCGGGCAGGCCGAGCGAAGGCGCGATTTCGATGACCTTCTGGTGGCGCCGCTGGACGGAGCAGTCGCGTTCGTGGAGATGAACGACGTTGCCGTGGCGGTCGCCGAGGATCTGCACCTCGATGTGCTTGGCCCGCGGCAGGTAGCGTTCGAGGAAGACGGCTGGATTGCCAAAGGCGGTGGCGGCCTCGGCCTGGGCCTCGTCGAGCTTGGCGCGCAGGTCCGCTTCGTGCAGCACGACGCGCATGCCGCGTCCGCCGCCGCCAAAGGCCGCCTTGATGATGAGCGGAAATCCGATTTCGCGCGCCAATTCCGCGGCGGTGGCCGGGTCGCTCACCGGCTCGGGGGTGCCCGGCAGGACGGGCACCGCCAGTTTCTGGGCTAGCCGCCGCGCCGCGGTCTTGTCGCCCATGAGGTCGAGGAGGTCCGGGCGGGGTCCAACAAAGGTGATTCCCACGGTCGCACAGGCCCGCGCGAAGTCGGCGTTCTCCGACAGGAAACCGTAGCCGGGATGGATGAGGTCGACGCCCTTTTCCCGGGCGAGTGCGACGATGCCCTCGATATCGAGATAGGCGGCGACCGGTCCCTGACCGCGGCCGGTCAGATAGGCTTCGTCCGCCTTGAAGCGGTGGACGCCGAGGCGGTCTTCCTGGGCATAGATCGCGACGGTGCGAAGGCCGAGTTCGGTGGCGGCGCGGAAAACACGGATAGCAATCTCGCTGCGGTTCGCGACGAGGAGTTTCTTCATCTAATGTGCGCGGGGGTGTCCGGTATTGAGAGCTTCGCCCGCCAATCTTCCTAAATGCCGAAAAGCTGCAACCTCAAGCTGCCGGGCACAAAATGGCATGGTTGGGATCCTGGGGAGGCCGGGTCGGGTGGCGCCGGGCTGAGACCGGCGCGACGATAGGGGCTGCGGTTATTCCCGCCTTATGAAATATGCGAGCTCGACCTCTACCACAAACTGGACAAATTGGGCCTCCGCGCGCTTCTTCAGATGCCGGTGAAGATCTCCAAATCCGAATTGAAATCGTTGCTGACGGCCCAGCAGAGCCAGCCCCACAGCCTGTTGGGCATGCACGCGGCAAAAGACGGCCAGGGCAGCGGGCTGGTCGTGCGGGCCTTGATTCACGACGCGGCGGAATGCGCGGTGATCGACGCCCGTGATCCCGCCGCGCTCATGGCCGGCGGCGCGGCGCGTTGGCCGATGAAACTGGTGGCGCCGGCGGGCTTGTTCGAGGTCTTCATCCCGGGGCCGCCGGAGGTCTTTCGTTACCAGTTGCGGGTCAAGCTCCACAGCGGTGCGATCCGGCAGGCGTATGATCCCTACGCCTTCCTGCCCACGCTCGGCGAACAGGACGTGTATCTATTCAACGAGGGCAATGAACACCGGATCTACCAAAAGCTGGGGGCGCACGTGCGGGTGGTCGACCGTGTGGCGGGCGTGTCGTTCGCGGTCTGGGCCCCGACCGCGAAACGCGTGTCCGTCGTGGGCGATTTCAACCGCTGGGACGGCCGCTATCATCCCATGCGGTCGCTCGGGGCCTCCGGAGTCTGGGAATTGTTCATCCCCGGACTAGGGGAGGGCGAGGTATACAAATACGAGATCTGGGATCACCGCGGCCTCATCCGGCTGAAGACCGATCCGTATGGGACGGCGTTCGAGGGCCCGCCCAACAACGCGTCGATTGTCTACAATGCGCGTCGGCATCACTGGGACGACGCGGCGTGGCTGGAGCAGCGGCAGGAACAGGCGGGCCAGTTGGACCGGCCGATTTCCGTGTACGAAGTGCATGTGGGCTCATGGCGGCGCGTGGTCGAAGACGCGGAGCGCACGCTGACGTACCGCGAGCTGGCCCCGGCGCTGGCCGACTATGTCACCGAGATGGGCTACACCCACGTCGAGCTCATGCCGCTGGCGGAGCACCCGTTCGACGGATCGTGGGGCTACCAGGTGACCGGGTTCTTCGCGCCGACTTTTCGCTTCGGTTTGCCGGAGGACTTCGCCTGGTTCGTCGACCATCTGCATCAGCGCGGCATCGGCGTCATCCTTGACTGGGTGCCGGCGCATTTTCCCCGCGACAGTTTCGCCTTGGCGGAGTTTGACGGCAGCCATCTGTACGAGCATGCCGATCCGCGACAGGGAGAACAGCAGGACTGGGGCACGCTGATCTTCAACTACGGGAGGAACGAGGTGCGCTGCTTCCTCGTGGCGAGCGCCCTGGCCTGGTTCGACCGTTACCACATCGACGGGCTGCGCGTCGATGCCGTCGCCTCGATGCTGTACCTCGATTACTCCCGCCGGGAGGGCGAGTGGATCCCGAACAAATTCGGCGGACGCGAGAACCTCGAGGCGATCGACTTTCTCCGACAGGCCAATGACCTGGTGCACCAATATTACCCCGGCGCACTGATGATCGCCGAGGAATCCACGTCGTTCGCGGGCGTGACCAAGCCGACCAAGGACGGCGGGCTCGGTTTCGACTTCAAGTGGAACATGGGCTGGATGCACGACACCTTGCGGTATTTCTCCAAGGACCCGATCCACCGGCAGTGGCACCAGAATGACCTCACGTTCGGCATGCTTTACCAGTACGCCGAGAACTTCATCAGCGTGTATTCCCACGACGAGGTCACTCACGGGAAGGCGTCGATGCTCTTCAAGATGGGGGCCTGGCACATCCCGGAGAAAGCGGCGAATCTTCGGGCCCTGTACGGCTTCATGTGGGGCTGGCCCGGCAAGAAGTTGCTCTTCATGGGGAACGACTTCGGCCAGGCGCACGAATGGAATCATACGGCGAGTCTCGACTGGCATTTGTGCCAGTACCTGGACCACGAGGGCGTGCGGCTGCTGGTGCGCGATCTGAACCGGCTCTATGCCAGCGAACCGGTCCTCAGTCGCAACGATTTCAATCCGCAGGGCTTCCGGTGGGTGTCCTGCAACGACGCCGCGGCGAGCGTGATCGCCTGGCTGCGGCTGGATTCGTTTGAACAGGTGATTTTCGCCGTCGTCGGCCACTACACCCCGGTCGCCCGCGAAGCCTATCGGGTCGGGGTGCCGCGCCGTGGATTTTGGAAGGAAGTCATCAACACGAACAGCGAGTACTATGGCGGCAGCGGCCTGGGCAACGACGGCGGCAGGATGACGGAGGATGTCGCGGCGGACGGCTTCAACCAATCGCTGCTGCTCACGCTGCCGCCGCTGACCACCACGATCTTCAAGTGGACCGCCGGGTGATGCCCGGCGCCGCGCCCTGCCACCTCCTGACTACGGCAAACGCCGGACGAGCCGGTAGGTCGCCATCAAGCCGCGGTTCTTCACCTCGATGGTCCCTCGGTCCTCGAAGACGAACTGGCCGGCCAGCAAGGCATGGGTCGACGCCGAAACCTGGATCATTCCCGGCTGGCCCTGCGATTCCATGCGGCTGGCGACATTGACCGTATCGCCCCAGAGATCGTAGGAGAATTTCTTCGTCCCGATGATGCCGGCGACGACCGGACCGCTGTTCAAACCGACGCGGACGTCCAGGTTGATGGAATGGCGGTGGTTGAAGTGCTTCAACACCTCGATCATGTCCAGCGCCATCGAGGCGCAGCGTTCGGCATGTTCCGGCTCGGGGATGGGGACGCCGCCAACGACCATGTACGAATCGCCGATGGTTTTGATTTTTTCGAGCCGATAAGTCTCGGCGAGCTTGTCGAAGCCGGAGAACAGATCGTTGAGCAACTGGACGGTGCGGCTCGGCGCCATGTTCGCCGAGAATCTGGTGAATCCGACGATGTCGGCGAAGACCACCGTCGCTTCGCGGAAGCTGTCGACAATGGTCCGCTCGCCCTGCTTGAGCCGGTCGGCGACCGCCTTGGGGAGGACATTGAGCAGCAGGCGGTCGGAGTTGGCGCGCTCCGCCTGCAGTTCGGTCAGGTAGGCCTGTTCCTGATCGCGCAGCCGTTTTTTCTCAAGCGAAGCGTTGATGCGCGCGTGCAGAATCACCGGATTAAACGGCTTCGGCACGTAATCCTCGGCGCCGGCCTCGATGCAGCGGACCGTGCTGTCCACGTCGTCGAGCGCGGTCAGCATGATCACCGGCAGGTGCCGGATCTTGGAGTCGGCTTTCATGACTTCGAGCGTGTGAAAGCCGTCCAGCTCGGGCATGATGATGTCGAGCAAGACGAGATCGAAGCTGTGCTGCTTGAGCTGCTCGAGCGCCTTGAGGCCATTTTCGGCCGTCGTGACGTTGAACCCCGAGCGCTGAAGCCGCCGCGCCATCATCTCGCGATTCATCGCGTCGTCATCGACCACCAGGAGATTGCCGCTGTACTGGACGCCGGTCCTGCCGGGATATTCCGCCGAGCCGGCGGTTTTCGCGGGCTGGCTCGTGGCGCCGGGGACGACGTGGGCCGGGGTGCCGGCTTCGGCCGGCTTGCTGCCGACGTCGATCCGGTTGCCGAAATCCTCGCTTTCAAACACGCGGAGCAGATTGTAGCTCGCCTGGTTGATACGCTTGAGGTCGCTGACCAGGTCGGGTTTGCCGAGCTCCACGGCTGCCTCCTGGCAAAGCAGGCTGTTGGCGATGATCGTATTGAGCGGGGCGAGCATGTCCCGGCGCATCGCGAACAAGTCGATCTTCCCGGTCTCGATTTTCCAAGGGGCCAGGGCGTCGTTGAAGAGCGCGAGCAACTGACCGCCGGCGGTGTGGATTTTTTTGAGATCGTCCAGGAGGCGCCCGGCGTCGTTCTCCTCGATCGATTCCATCAGCATCTCACTGTAGCCGATGATCTGATTGAGCGGAGTGCGCAGCGCATGGCGGAGCTGGGTGAGCGTTTCCAGATCGTTGGATTGCAGCGCGCGCAGGAACGGGCTCAGCGTCCCCTGAGGGTCGGGCGGCGGTCGGGGACTCCCGGAGGAGGAATCGCTCATGGCGGGGCGGACGGCGGACTGTTCAGCAGGGCATCGATCTTGCCGAGGAGTCGGGGCAGATCCACCGGTTTGGTGTCGTAATCGTTGCAGCCCGCCTGGAGGGCCTTGTCACGGTCGCTCGACATCGCGTGAGCTGTCAGGGCGATGATGGGAATGCGGGCAGTGGCCGGGTCGGCCTTCAGTTGGCGGCTGGCCTCCCACCCGTCGATGACCGGCAGGCTCATGTCCATCAGGATGAGGTCAGGGATTTCGGCGCGGGCGAGCGCCACGCCGGCGCCTCCATCGGTGGCGATGATGGTGACGAAGCCGCGGCGTTGCAGGCGCCGCGAGAGCATGTCCCGGTTCATTTCATTGTCTTCGACGATGAGGAGTTTCGCCATGGCGCAAGCGAGATGAGCGGGGAACTAGGAGACCTTCGGCAGGGGCGTTTGGGATCCGTTCTGCCGTTTCAACATATGCTGATTGATGGTTTCCCGAACCTCCCGGAGCAAGTCTTCTCGGGCGAACCGCCCTTTCTCGAAAATGCGCTCCACCTGTCCCCGGAGCGCCTCCTGCGCTTCGTTATTGAGATCGAGGGAACTCACGACGACCACCGGAATCTTCGACCACTCGGCATGGGGCCGCACCTGCCGCAGAAAATCGAATCCGTCCATCTCGGCCATGATCAGGTCGAGAATGATCAGGTCCGGGCTGACGCCGCTTTGGAGGACCTCGATGGCCTCCCGGCCGTTCGCGGCCTCCCGCACGTGGATGCCCTCCTTTTGCAGCATCCGGACAACGAGTTCGCGGGAAGGAGGATCGTCTTCCACCACCAGCACCATGCCACTCGGTTTGGTCGAGCGGTACCGTTCGAGGACCGGGAGCAGCTTTGCCGCGTCGATCGGCTTCGTCAGGTATTCCGCGGCGCCGAGCGCGAACCCCATCTCCTTGTCTTCGAGCATCGTCAGGAGAATGATGGGAACGTCGGCCATGCCGGGCGCGGCCTTCAACTGGGAAAGCACCGACCAGCCATCCATGCCCGGCATCAGGATATCCAGAATGACGATGTCGGGATGATATTCCCGGGCGATGCGCAGCCCTTCCTTGCCGTTGCGCGCGATCCGGGTCGAATAACCTTCCCGCGTCAGCATGTTGGTGAGCACGCCGTGCACCGACTCGTCATCGTCGATGACGAGCACGCGGCCCTTGGGCGCCGGCGCCGGCTGATGTTCCTTTTCCTTGTCGACGATGGCATAGGGCGAACGCGCCGGTTTGACCCGCGCCGGCACCCGCAGCGAAAACGTCGAGCCGGCGCCCGGGCTGCTGGTCAGCGTGATGTCGCCGCCCATCATCTCGGCGAATTGTTTGGAGATCGCCAGGCCGAGGCCCGTGCCGCCAAACTTGCTGGCGGTGGAGGCGTCGGCCTGGATGAAGGGTTTGAAAAGGCGCGCCATCTGTTCCTTGTCCATACCGATGCCCGTATCGATCACCCGCATCACCACCCACACCTGACTGTCGACGATTTCGCGTTCGACCTTCAACTCGATGCGGCCGTGCTCGGTGAACTTGCTCGCATTGCTGAGCAGGTTGAGCAGGGTCTGCCGGATCTTGGTGGCATCGCCGTACATGGAACCGATCGCCGGGGTGCAGTCGATGATCAGCTGATTGTTGCGCTTCTCGATCAGCGGCGCGATCGTGCTCGTCACCTCGTGCACCAGAATCTGGAGATCGAATGTCTCCAGATAGAGCTGCATCTTCCCCGCCTCGATCTTGGACAGATCCAGCACGTCGTTGATCAAACCCAGCAAGTGGCGGGCGGCGCTGAGGATTTTTTGCAGATCCCCGGCCACGCCGCTGTCGGCGTCCTCCAGGAGCATCTCGCTGTAACCGATGATGGCATTCATCGGCGTGCGGAGTTCGTGGCTCATTTTTGCGAGGAACGCGCTCTTCGCCTGATTGGCCTCCTTGGCGGCGACCACGGCGCGCTCCAGTTCCGCCGTGCGCGCGGCCACCTTCTGCTCCAGTTGTTCGTTGATCTGGCGCAGGCTCTCCCGGGCGTCTTCGGCGTTGCGGCGGGCCACCTCCAGTTCGGCGTTCCGTTGCTCGATCGTCTGGACCATGAGGTTGAACGAACGGGTCAGGGTGCCGATTTCGTCGCGCCCGCGTTCCTTCACCCGGACGCGGTAGTCTTTTTCTTCGGCGATCCGGCGCGCGGCGCCGGCGAGTTCGCTGAGCGGCCCGGTCAGACTGCGTTGGAGGGCGTGGCCCACCACCATGGCCAGCAGACAGGAGGCCAGAAAGATGATGACCATGCCCCGGATGAGGTCGCCGAAACGCTCCGACGCCAGCTTGCTCACATCCGCCTTCAGATAGAACGACCCGAGCACCCGGCCGTCGCGGCCGCGCAACGGATCGAAGATCACCACATGATCGGTGGAAAAACTCAGTCTGATCCGCTGGGGCAATGGAATGAACTCGTTGGAGCCGGACTTGATGTAGCGGGCGAGCAGCCTCTTCTCCGGCGTAAAGACGGCGGCGGCGACCACCGTGTCATCAGTCTGGAGGGTGATGAGCGCCTGGCTGACGGTTGCGGGATCGGTCGCCAGCGCGGTGACGATTTTTTCCATCAACAGTGCGTGGGTGGCTTCCAGCCGGCGGTAACTCTCGTTGTTGAACCGGAAGACCTCCATGCTGTAGAAGCTGACGATCGCCGCGGCCAGCGCGACCGCACAGACCGAGCTGATGACCAGGCTCAGCTTCAGCCGAAAGGGCAGGGAGAATCGCTCAGTCTTTTCCATGGAAATGTTTCACGCAGACGGCGATCATCGTCGTGATCGGCCTGCGCACAGGAGTGGGTAGGAAAAAGGGGGCCGCCAGATGAGGGCCGGGGAGGAGATCCAGAGAACCAACGTCATCGGATTCGTTCAAGGAACGGTCCCCTTTGTCAATGACGATGCACCCGGCTGGATCCCGGCGTCGAAACCGGACCCCGCCCGCCGGACGATTGGAGTCGTGCCCGCCGCACCTGCTTCAGGCGTCCAGCAAAGCGTGAATCCGCCGGGCAAATCAATCCCATGATTCCATGGTATCGGCGGCGCGCATTCTGACGACACCAAAATCTAAGAAGTCCGCGATTCAGCCGTTGTCCTGGTAGAGAGACCAACCCCCAGCCCAGGAGAGCCCCATGAACACGAAATTCATCCTGCCCGGCAGTCTGGCCCTGACCTTCCACGCATTCCTGCTGTTCGGTCTGACGGGAAAAACGCTGCCAGCAACCGTTGAGCCGGAGGCCAAGTCATCGGTGCCGACCGACGCGATTCCGGTCGATCAAGACGATCCGCGGCGCGAACCGCGGAATGCAGATGATGAAGAATCGCCGGTGGCACGAGATGGACCGGATGTGTCTCGTCTGCCCGACATTCCTGTCATCCATCCGCCGGTTGACTGGTTCACGGTTCCGACGCTTCCTCCGATAAAGGCGAAAAACCCGGCGTCGACGATACCCGTGACGTGGCAACTCCCCGGTGGGCCCGGGAAACGTTTGGGGCCTGATCCGATCGACTCGACCAGACTCGATCGCACACCGCGGGCGCGTTCGCAACCCGCACCGATCTACCCGGCTGATTTACGCAACGAGGGAATCGAAGGGACGGTCCTGGTCGAGTTTCTGGTCGATCTGGAGGGCAATGTGCACGACCCCGTTGTCCTGCGGGCAAGCCATCCGGGATTCATCGAATCGGCTGTCCGCGCGGTCGCGAGGTGGAAGTTTGAACCTGGTTACAGCGGCGGGCGGAAAGTCCGATTCCGCATGAGCGTTCCCGTGGTGTTCACCATCGCGAGCCTGTGACGGTCGGGCGGCCGGGGGAGGATCCCGATCCTTCCGGGTCAGGTGGAGGATCGGGGGACGCCGCCCGGGAACGAGGCTGGGCGGCGGTTCACTTCACCCCGGGACGAAGATGAAAGAGGCGGTTGACGCGGTCGACGAGGTCCCGCGGACTAAATGGCTTGGTGACGTAGTCGAGCGCGCCCAATTCCAGCCCTAACTGGTGCGCGTCCTTCGTCGCCCAGGCGGTCAGGATCATGATGGGGATCGCTGCCGTTGCCGCATTGCGGCGCAGGATCTCGCACACGCCGAACCCATCAATATCCGGCAACATGAGATCCAGCAGCACGAGATCAGGCCGGCAACAACGGATGGTTTCAATCGCCTCCCGGCCGCTTGAAGCCGTCGACACGTTGTAGCCCGCTTGGCTGAGGTGGAACCGGATGAGCTCGGTCACGTCGCGCTCGTCGTCAACACTGAGAATGCTGTGGGGCATGATCCCAGATAAGACGCCGCCAAGATGGCGCGCCGATGCCGGACACGTGACGTCTGCGTGAAGTTTGCCCCGCAGAGATCGCACGGGTAGGAGGCCGATCCGATGCCCGTCGCCCGCGCCGTTCGATTTCTCAATTCATTCCACTTGATTCACGCAAAAAATCGGTCAAACCCCCCACCAAGAGTTTTTTGACTCGCAGGATGTCTGTAAGTCACAAGCCTCAACCTCTTCGATGACCGTGTGTTAACACCATTGCGATGGCGCGGAAGATTGCATTTCTCAACTACAAGGGGGGCGTGGGGAAGACGTCCCTGATTGTGAATTTGGCGGCGTGCCTGGCAAAAACCGGGCAGCGCGTGCTGCTGATGGATTTTGACACGCAGTCCAACGCGAGCATCTGGCTGCTGCGCCTGGAGCGTTGGAACAAGATCAATAACTCGGGCGTCGGGGCGTTGTATTCGATCTTTCCACCCGGCACGGCCAAGCTGAAGGACATCGTGGTCAAGGACGTCGTGGAAGGGAAAACCGGCAACAAACTGTTGCCCGGACTCGATCTGGTCCCGACGACATTCAACCTCGTGGATCTGGAAAGCGAGTACCAGGACGACCCCCGCAAACCGCCGTATTCGTTGTTCAACGAACAGTTGCGCGAGGTGGAGGGCGACTACGATTTCATCCTGTTTGACTGCCCGCCAAACATCCTGCGCGCTTCGCAATGCGGCGTTTTTTCCGCCAATGAGATCTATGTTCCCTCCAATCCGGACGCGCTGAGCCTCATTGGATTCACCCTGCTCGTGGAGAAATTGCACAAGTTTCAGCAGCTTTCCGCCAGCTTTCGCCTGGCGCAGATGGGTCCGCCCGCCGCCGTGCAGGGGATCATCTTCAATTCGATCAAGAACGGCGTGGACATCGAGGTGCCGAAGATGCGCATGCAATTGCGCATGAACCAATACAAGGCTCAACGGCGCGTGGCCTCGACCGCCAAGCTCTTCGAGACGCAGGTGCGCGACGCCACGATCGTGCGCCGGGCGGTGGCGCTCGGTCTGCCGGTAATCCTGGTGGGGCAGGAAACGGAGGAGACGGACAATGTGCTGAATGATTTCCGGCGGCTGGCCCGGGAAATGATGAAGCACGGGGAATTGCTTTGACGGATGGTTTGGCCGAGAGTCGATGCATGAGCACGCCAACCGAACACCGCACGGCGAAGGATTGGGACAAGGTCCGGATGGACTTTCTCACCTCGATCCTGGTGGACACCGCGCTCCGCAGCCTGGCGCAAAACCTGGACGGCGTCGAATGGCCGCTGGCCGGCGAGGACGAGACTCCCGCAAAGTACATCGATTTCTCCTTCGAGGAGGTCCGCATCCTGCCGGGTCTGAACGGCCATCCGGACCGCGTCGACCAACTGATCAACATTCTCGAAGAAACGCTGGCGTTCGACAACCCGTTCGGTGAGATGATCGCGCGGTCGGCGGCGACCGCCGCGCAGGAGAATCCGCTGCTGAAAACGCTCACGCGCCTCGAAATTCCGGCCGATTTTCCGATCGAGGCGTCGCTCCTCTCCGCGGACGTGAAGGATTTCTGCCAGCTGGAGAAGATCACGACGCTGGCGAAGTTCGCCGATTTCGCGCAGAACATGCCGCCGCAGGTGGTCGTGGGCGGCGACTTCCGCACGCTGCTCAACGCGCTCGCGCACGTGAACGAGAATGCGCTGGCCACCCTCCTGCCGTTCCGCGTCGGCGCCAAGGGGCTTCATCTGCCGGAAGCCTTGGGGCAACTGATCGATTCCCTGGCGCCGGCCGAACGCCTGGCGTTGTTGAAAAGAGCTGGACTGCGATTGACCGTAGCCGAGGAGAAACAAGCGGGCGGCGTCGATCCGGGGAGTCTGGCCGGGCTGGAACGGTCCCTCCAACAACGCGCCGCCCGGGTGCTGGAGCTGTTTCCGGCCGAAACCGCCGGGCTGTCGGCAGCCAGCAAGGAACAGGGCTCGCTCGAGCGCTACCTGGTCGTTCTCGGAAACCCGCGGAAGGAAGCGTTGGTGGCAAGGCTTATTGAATCGGCCCCTGCGGAGTCCACGGCGGCCACCGCGCCGGTTCCGGCCCGGACGGGCGGATGGTGGGCCGCGCTGACTCGATGGTTCAGAAAATGAG
>DASRKV010000267.1:0-5954 GCA_035648795.1 Opitutaceae bacterium | reverse complement strand
GGCACCCTGCCGGGGAAGAGAAACGGCCGGCCGCCCTCGTTGCTCATGTTCTTGGCGCTGCCGGTGCCGAATTCGAGCCAGGCCGACCGGACCGGGGTATGGTCCGCATCGTTCATGACCAGATGCCAGGAAGCGCCGTCCGGCGCCCAATTGGGAAAGGCGGCGATGATGTTCACCCAGTTGTAGCCCTGCGCCTGGCGATAGCGGACGTAGTCCTTGAATCCCGCCTCCGGACCGATCGGCCGCTTCCGCTCGTCGTCGTTCCACTTGAACCGGTTGGTGCCCGTCGCATACCAGGTGTCGCCGATGGCAAAGAACGGCGTGCCATCCGCGTATTGCAGCGCGTGCTGGTTGGGCGTCTCGCGGAGAAATCCGCGGCGCAGAGGCGAGGCCTCCTTTTCCGCTTCGGTCCATTCGGTTGCGACGAACGACCCGCTCTTGCCTGCCAGTCCTTCGTCCGCCGGCGTCGATCCGCTCCGCCACGTCCAGGTTCCCGGCGCCGTTGCCAGGAGGCGCACCCGGAAGGTCCGGTCGCCGTCCCAGAATCCGTAGATCCGCTTCTGAAACCCGGGTCCGGCGAGATCGACCCACACCACCACGTCGGTGTACGGATTGGCGAACGCCGAGGCCGCGGTGAAGGTCAGTTCCTGTTTTTCCCAAACGTGCGCCGGGTTGTCAGCCCGCGCCGGCATCGCCCACACGACCCAGAGCATCGGAATCGCCCGGAGGCAGGACATCATGGTTTTCATTGGAGAAGGAGAACGCGGACCGATCCAGTACCCGATTCGGCGCGTTGAGCGCAAGAGGGGAAACCCAAGTCCGAAGCGCGGGCTGATCTACCGTGGCACGGACGTCTCGCCCGTGGTTTGGAAAACCCGGACATGGGCAAGATGCCGCTGCCACTCACTTCAGTTTCACGCGGCGGACCGCGGTGTCGCTGCCCCGGCTGGTGAGCAACACGAATTCGGTGCGGTTCTGGTCGGCCTCGATCGCCGCCAGCGCGTCGACAGCTTCCCCGTAGGTCTTGATGGCGCGGCCATCGATCTCGCGGATCCAGTCCTCCACCGCCAGTTCGCCCGCCGCCGCGGGGCTGTTCGGCTTCACGAAATCGACGATGACGCCGGCCTGGTCGGCGATCTTGATGCGCCGCGCGATGCCATCGCCGTAAAGAAACTCCCGCACCGTGAAACCGAGGCGCTCGAAGTATCGCCGGCCGGCCTCGCGAATGATCTTCGGTTCGTCTCCGAGCGTCACCCGCAGGTCCAGGCGCTGGTTGTCCCGGAGGACGGCAAGCGGCAGCACGTCCCCGGGCTGGCGGCGATCGATCTCGCGCTCCACGTAGGTCGCCACGACCTGTTCGGGCCGGAGACGCGGCAACGGCCGGCCGTCGAGCGCGACGATGATATCATGACCCTTGAGGCCGGCTTTCTCCGCCGGGCTGTTCTCCAACACCTCGCTCACCACGAGGGCGGACTGGTTCTCGAGATGGAGAAACCGGGCCACCTCGGGATCCACCGGTTCCAGACCGAAGGCCCCGAGCCACGGCAGCGGGCGGCCCGAAACATTTCGCGGAATCCGGCTGAGATTAGGCAGCACCTCCTTCGCCAGGAGAAAGACGCTGCTTTCCTCCGCGTTGACCAGCACCACGGGCAGGCCGCGATCCCGCCGCGAGAACAGGATGAAATTCTGCCCGAAGGAGTTCAACGTGAGGCCCACGAGCGCACCCGCGCGATTGAACACCGGCAGACCCGGCCCGCCGATCTCCGCAGCGGCGATTGCGGTCATCTGGGGCAATGGCTGGATGAGGCCGACGCGGCTCTGCAAAAAGTACGGGCGGAAATCCTCGTCTTTACCGCGCAGGCCGACGCCCCACACCTCGTCGGCCAGGCGCAGCTCCGGCATGCCGGGCTGGATCCAGGCCGTGAGCGGCACCAGGTCCGCCCTCAACTTCTCCTCCGCGCGCACGAAATGCCAGCCGGTCAACACATCCTGGCCGAGATATTCGGCCTCGTAAGGCGTGGCGGAATCGGGCCGGTAGACCTTGAAATCCTTGAGCTGGCGCGCGGACACCCGCGGTCCGATGGCCGACGAAGGCAGGATGATCGTGCCGTTGGCATCGATGCAGGTGCCGAGGACGGTGACGGGCTGGCGATCCAGCTCGGATTCGATTAAAAATCCGACCGTCACGCAGGATTTGACGCGTTCGGCGAAGAGATCCGACAGTTCGGCGGCACGCAGGGGAACGAAGAAAACGCCAAGGCCGGCGAACAGCAACAAGACCGCGACCGTCAAAGGCGTGGCCACGAGCGCCAGCGAGTGGATCTGAGATCGGCTGTCCACTCGCTGGCGCTCGCGGCCACCGGGCAGGCGCTGATTCCTGGCCGTCGGATGTAGGGCGGGGTCGCCGTACCCCGCCGTTTCACCAAGCGGGACGTTGTACGGCGACCCCGCCCGGCAACGCCGCGCCGGACAGTCGGCAGGTTTCCGCGCGATCCGCGCCGCGGGGGTCGCATTCTCCTCCAACATCCGGGCCGGCCTGCCGGTCATCCAACCTCTCACCGGACTGGCTCCTTCGGTTCTGGAAGCGGAAAAAACGCGGCTCATGGTTTGAGGACGTACAGGGACACGCGCCGGTCGCGCGTCGTCAGCAGCAACAGGGAGGCAGGTTTCGCCTCGAACGATTGGTAGATCCGTTTGAGGACATCAAGGCCAGTCAGCGGTTGCTGGTCGATCCTGGTGATGATGTCGCCGGCGGCGAGGCCCGCCACCGCCGCGGGAAAGCCGGCCTGAACGCCGATCACGATGACCCCGGTGTCATCGTCGAGTTGATTTTCCCGCGCGAAAGCCCGCGAGACTTTGCGCACGCTGAGCCCCCATTTTTCGAAGGCCCATTCCTCGCCCATCCGGCTTTCCAGCTTCTCCGTGACTACCCGGACGTCCATCGTTTGCATCCCGCGTTTGACGCTGAGGTTCACGGTCGAGCCGACCGGCAGGCCGGCGATCATGTTCTGGATCAGGGGAAGCTGCTCGGGAAACCGCCCGTCCACTTTTTGCCCGTTGATGGCGAGGAGAATGTCGCCGCTGTGCAGGCCCGCGGAGGCCGCCGGCGAGCCGGGATCGACACTGTTGATGAGCATGCCGGTGTTCAGCGCGAGGGCGTAGAAATGCTCCAGGTTCTGCAGCGCGCTGGGAACAATCCCGACATAGCTGCGGGTCACGCTGCCGTGGGCGAGAAGCTCATCCACGACCCGCCGCGCGATGTTGGCGGGAATGGCGAAGCCAAGATTGTCGGCGCCCACAAAGCCGCGCGAGTTGATGCCGACGACGGCGCCGTCGTCGGTGACCAGCGGTCCGCCGCTGTTGCCCGGATTGATCGCCGCATCCGTCTGCAGCCACGTGTTGAAGGTGCCCGTTTCGTAGCCGCGAACCCCCTCGCTGTCCTCGAAATACCGGCGGTCATTCGAGATGATGCCGCGGGTCACCGTGCGCGTCAGACCGTAGGGGGTGCCGACCGCGTAGACGGTTTCGCCCGGAAAAAGCGCGGCGGAGTCGCCGAACCGGGCCGGCTGAAAGGTGAGCCCGCGCCGGCGGACCTCGTCGAGGTCGAGGCGGATGAGCGCCAGATCGGTCCAATGGTCCCACCCGACCAGCTTCGCCCCCACGCTTTCCAGGCTGGGCAGCGTGATCGAGATTTCCACGGCGTTGGGGCTGGCCACATGGGCATTGGTCAGCACGAGACCGTCTTTCGACAAGATCACGCCCGAGCCCACCCCGGCCACCAACCGGCGCGCGCCCGGCTCGAAGGTGACTTCCCGCACGTCGATGCGCACCACCGCGTCAAGCAGCCGGTTGAAACCAGCGCTCATCGCGCCGTGGGCCGGGACCGCCGCAAGCAGCGCGATCAGCGGGACGAGGACGAGTCTTCCGGTGATTGACCGGACGGGGGATTCATTCACAGTGGCGGATTTCACGCGATGGCTACCGAGGGTAAGGACTACAGCTTTCAGAAGATCGAAGCCCATTGGCAATCCTTCTGGGAGACAAACCAAACGTTCCGGACGTCGGACGACACGTCGAGGCCGAAATACTATGTGCTCGACATGTTTCCCTACCCTTCCGGTGCCGGCCTGCACATCGGACATCCCGAGGGCTACACAGCCACGGACATCGTGGCCCGTTATCGGTGGGCCCGGGGCTTTAATGTGCTTCACCCCATCGGCTGGGACGCATTTGGCCTGCCGGCCGAGCAGCATGCAGTGAAGACCGGTGCCCACCCACGGAGCAACACCGAGGCGAACATCAAGACTTTCCGCCGCCAGCTCAAGGCATTGGGGTTTTCCTACGATTGGAGCCGCGAGATCAACACGACCGACCCGGACTATTTCAAGTGGACGCAATGGATCTTCCGGCAGCTCTTCCAGCACGGCCTGGCCTATGTCGACGAGCGCCCCGTCTGGTGGTGCCCGGAACTGAAGACCGTTTTAGCCAATGAGGAAGTGGTCGACGGCCGGTCGGAGGTGGGACACCATCCCGTCGAGCGCCGCAACCTCCGCCAATGGGTGCTGCGCATCACGGCGTATGCCGACCGCCTGCTGGCGGGATTGAAGGACCTCGACTGGCCCGACTCCACGAAGCGGATGCAGGAGGCCTGGATCGGCCGCAGCGAGGGCGCCGAGGTGCTGTTCCAGCTCGAGGACCCCACGCTCGGAAGTCTGCGGATCTTCACCACGCGGCCCGACACGCTTTTCGGCTGCACCTACATGGTCGTGGCGCCCGAGCACCCGCTCGTCCCGGCGTTGACGACCGCTGCCCAGCGCGCAGCGGTGGACGCCTATCGCAAGGCCGCCGCCAAGAAGAGCGACCTAGAGCGCACCGACCTGGCCAAGGAGAAATCCGGCGTGTTCAGCGGCAGCTACGCCATCAATCCCGTTGACGGCCGCCGCGTGCCAATTTGGATCGCCGACTACGTGCTGATGGGCTACGGCACCGGCGCCATCATGGCCGTGCCCGGACAGGACCAGCGCGACTGGGATTTCGCGAAGCTGTACGATCTCCCGATCATTCGGACGGTCCAGCCAGCCGAAGGGTTCAATGGCGAAGCTTTTGTCGAGGATGGCCCGGCGATCAACAGCGCGAACGCCGAGATTTCGCTCAACGGCCTCGGCGTCGCGGAAGCGAAGGAAAGAATCACCGTCTGGCTCGAGGGAAAGCGGCTCGGCGAGCGCAAGGTCAACTTCCGGTTGCGCGATTGGCTGTTCTCCCGCCAGCGCTACTGGGGTGAACCATTTCCGATCGTGTGGGTGGATGAGGCGGATTATCGGCGCGCGCTTGCCTGCCCGGACGTGGCGCGGCCCAAGGAGCCCGTGACTTACCGCCAGGACGGCCGGACATTTTGCGCCCTCGCCCTGCCCGAGAGCGCGCTGCCGCTCCGCCTGCCGGAGGTGACCAGCTATCAACCGACCGGCACCGGCGAGAGTCCGCTCGCGGCGATTCCCGGCTGGATTGACCTCTGGTATCACCCGGTGACCGGCGAGGCCGCGCCCGCCTCCGGCCCGCGCCCGGACGGGCCGCTTTGGATCCGCGCCCGGCGTGAATCCAACACCATGCCGCAATGGGCCGGATCATGCTGGTATTACCTGCGCTACCTTGACCCGCGGAATCCGTCCGCCATCAGCGATCGGAAGTTCCTCGACTATTGGGGCGTGCCTGATCTCTACGTCGGCGGGGCGGAACACGCCGTGCTCCACCTGCTTTACGCGCGGTTCTGGCATATGTTCCTCCACGACCTCGGCGTGGTCCGCGAGCCCGAGCCCTTCCGCAAACTGTTCCACCACGGGATCATCCTGGGCGAGGACGGCGAAAAGATGTCCAAAAGCCGCGGCAACGTGGTCAACCCCGATTCCGTCATCGCCGAATACGGCACCGATTCTTTGCGCCTCTATCTGATGTTCCTT
>DASRKV010000266.1:0-6090 GCA_035648795.1 Opitutaceae bacterium | reverse complement strand
GCGCTCGCCGGCGCCGTGGCCGTGACGTAGCGCTCATAAGCGGCGCCGCGCATCGGGTACACGTACAATTTTACCGAGTGGCGAAACATGCGGCCGAACGATTCCAGGATTCCGCCCGGCAGATTCTCATAATACTTCTCGTTGAAAATCTCGACGAGGTTGTTCACGCCGAGGGCCACGCCGATCATCTCATTCGTATACCGGCGGAAATACGTGGTCAGCCGGTAGAACTCGGGGTAATTCGAGATGATCACGGTGAAGCCGATGCTGCCGAGCAGGTCCACCCGCGCCAGGAAATCTTCGGCGTCGAGGTGACCTGAAGCCAGCAGGTTGTTCATCGTGATTTCCGTCAGCACCATGACCGGTTTGCCCTTGACGGCCGGCTCCTGCAAAAAGATCGCCGTCGTGCAGTTGAGCATGTCGACGTTGACGCGCGTCACCGGCCGAAAGCTCCCGCGCTCGACCAGAATCGCCTTCCGATAGAGAACCTCCGACGGCTGGAGGACATCGCCGTCGGGCCCGAACATCACGGCGTTGGTCAGTCCCGTCTGCACGAGCAGCAGCGACAACAACCGGTTGTCGACCTGGGCAAACACGGGACCGGCAAACCTCAGCATGTCGACTTCGATGCGCTCGGTGCTGAGGCTGTCCACCAGCGAGCGAATGAACCGTTCCGGCGAGGTGCGATAGAAGAACGCGCCGTAGATGAAATTCACCCCAAAAATGCCGAGTGCTTCCTGCTGCAGCACCGCCTCCTTGTCCCACATGCGGACGTGAAGGATGATGTCATTGGGCGGCTCTTGCGGGTGAATCTGAAAGCGGATGCCCATCCAGCCGTGGGCGTCGTTGTCCCCTTTGAAATTCACGGTCGCCACCGTGTCGGCAAACACGAAGAACGACGTGCGGCGGCCGCGGGCCTCGGCCAGCCGCTCTTCGAGGAGCTGATATTCGTGGTCGAGCATCGTGGTCAGCCGCTCGCGCGAGACGTAGCGCGGCGCCTTGCCGTAAATGACGTCGCTGAAGACCATGTCGTACGCCGAGATCGTTTTCGCAATGGTGCCGGAGGCGCCCCCCGCCTGGAAGAAGTACCGGGCCACTTCCTGCCCGGCGCCGATTTCCGCAAACGTCCCGTAGCGGGTCTCATCCAGATTGATGGTGAGGGCCTTGCGGTTGGTGGTGAGGAGTTCTTTTTTTTGCTCACTCATGGCGGCGGGTGCGGCAGGCGGTTGGCTCCCTCAATCAACAGCAGATTGCGGGAAAGGAAAGCGCCGCCCCCACTATGGCGGCCGGGCAACCGCCTGCAAGGCCGCCGCGCCGCCCGTCATCTTTTCTCTGGCTGAGGGGTGGGAAGCGGCTAGCTTGAACGGCTATGAAGAATTTCTTCGCGTCGCTTTTCGGTTCGCTGGTGGCCCTGGTCATTTTCTTCGGCGGCTGCGCATTTCTCGGATTCGTGCTGGTGGTGGCCCTGGCCGCCATGGGCCAGAGGCGCCCGACGGAGGTGGCGCAGGGTTCCTATCTGGTTTTTGATCTTTCCGCCAACATCCAGGATGCGCCGCCGGAGTTCGACGGCAGCGCGATGTTCGGTCCGCTCTTCGGGGGTCAACGCCTGACGACGTTGCAGCTCCGCGCCGTCACCCACGCGCTCCGCGCCGCGGCCAAGGACCACCGCATTGCCGGCGTGCTCATCACCGGCAATCTTCAGCCGGTCGATTTCGGCTCGGGTTATGGCGCGCTCAAGGAAGTGCGCGCGGCCCTGCTGGCTTTCAAGGCGTCCGGCAAGCCCATCGTCGCCTACCTCGACGAAGCCACGACCCGGGACTACTATCTTGCCTCCGCGGCCGACGAGGTGGTGCTCGACCCGTTCGGCGCGATCCTGCTGCCCGGCCTCGCGAGCACGCCGCTGTTCATGGCGGGCGCCTTCGAGAAATTCGGCGTGGGCGTGCAGGTGACGCGCGTGGGTAAATACAAATCGGCCGTCGAGCCGTACACCCGGAAAGACCTCAGCCCCGAGGCGCGCGAGGAATTGCAGAATTTGCTCAACGACCTGTGGACGGACCTGGTGCGTGACATCGCCGCCAGCCGGCAGCTCTCCCGTGAAGCCGTGCAGCATGTCGTTGACACCGAGGGCGTGATCCCGGCGTCCAGCGCGCTGGCGCACAAGCTCGTCGATCGAACCGCCTACCGGGACGAAATCATCGATGAATTGAAGGTGAAGACGGGCCGGAAGAAGGGGACGACGGAGAGCTTCAAGCAGGTCAGTCTGAGCGCCTATGCCGGGTCGGCGCGGGGGGCCGGCGACGCCTTTGGCCGCGGAGCCAACCGGATCGCGGTCATCTATGCCGAGGGCGAGATCGTCGACGGCGAGGGCCAGATCGGCGAGGTTGGCGGCCACAAATTTGCGCGCGAACTCCGCCGGTTGCGGCAGGACGACGACGTCAAGGCCATCGTGTTGCGCGTGAACAGCCCGGGAGGCAGCGCGACGGCCTCCGAGGAGATCCAGCGCGAGATCCGTCTGACGATGCAGAAGAAACCGGTGGTGGTATCGATGGGCTCGGTGGCGGCGTCCGGCGGCTATTGGATCTCAACCTATGCCGACCGCATCTTTGCCGAACCAACGACGATCACGGGATCCATCGGCGTATTCGGCATGTTCATCAACGTGCAGCAGCTCTTCAACAACCTCGGCCTCACCTTTGACACGGTGAAAACGGGCCAGGTCGCGGATCTGTTGACCATCAGCCGGCCCAAGACGGAGGCGGAACTCGCGATTTTCCAGAAACTGGTCGACTGGATCTATGACGAGTTTACGACCAAAGTCGCCGAGTCACGCAAGCTGGACAAGGCGAAGGTGCTGGAGATCGCCCAGGGCCGGGTCTGGTCGGGGGTCGAGGCGAAGAAACTCGGCCTGGTGGACGAGATCGGCGGCCTCGGACGCGCCATCGCCTATGCGGCGCAAAAAGCGTCTCTCGGGACCAACTATCGGCTGACCGAGTTTCCCCGCAAGAAGCAGTTGGCCGAACTCATCAACGAGTTGCTGCGCGACATGGCGCCCGACCAGGCGGGGAGCGACGATGCGCTGATGAAGCTGTTCGGCGAATTCAAGGACCAGGCTCGCGTGCTATTGCGGTACAACGATCCGCGCGGCGTCTATGCCCGCCTGCCGGTGGACATCGTCATCCACTAGCAGCGCGTCGGGACTTGGCGTCCTCCAATCTCACGCACCAAGCGCGGGATTTGCCCGGCCAGAGACTACGGGACGGGAGTCACGAGGTCCGACACGGTTGTGGCGCTGCACGCGTCCACCGGCTGTGGGCCGGTGAGGAACGTGGAGCGGACGGTGTACCCGAGAACGCACTGGATGGATCCTCCGACGTTCTTCAGGTTGACACAGTCCAGGCAGCGAATCGCATGGAAACCGCTTTCATCTTCATAGCCCATTGGGGCGTTCCTGCAATTCCACCACGTTACGTAGGAGGCGATACCTGTCAGGCCGGTTATGAGCAACAACGCGAAGGTCACGCTGAATGGGGTAATTTTTGAGCGTCCGCAGTGCGTGGCACACGATCGGCCAGACAACGATCCGCTTATCCGTCAAGACTCGCTGAAATCCTCGGCCGGGCGTTTCGCAATGCTCGAATTATGGCGTCGTACGCCGGTTCTTGATTGCAGAACGCCAGCTCTGGATCTCACGGTCTACAAATGGCTTGCCGGTGGAAATGGGCAAGACTTTTTGTCCGCGGTGAGCGGTTTCGCCCCGGTAGCAGGCAATCCGGCGCCGGTCATCTCCTGGAAGAATACACTAAGCATCACGCTTTGACGTGACGATTGGTTATCAGAATGACACAACCGGCACTGTTCATTGGCCGCCGGCCGGCGACGGGCATCGCAAGCTCGTCGCACGGGGACAATGCGGCCCCAGAATCCGACTGCCTGATCCCAGCCTGAACCGATCCCTATGACCTCCAGCCGGTTCGTCACCCCCGACGATCAGATCGAAATCCATCTTCCCGACGGCCGTACGTTGCGCGGGCCGCGCGGGGCGACCGCCGAGAGTCTGCTCGATCCCATGGTCGCCGGACTGCCGGCACCGCTGGTTGGCGTGGTGGTCAACGGAAATCTGCAGGAGCTGACCCATCCCATCGCCATGGAAGCGCGCATCTGCCCGGTGACCATGGCGGACGCCGATGGCGCGCGGATCTACCGCCGGTCGCTGACCTTTCTGCTCGAGGCGGCGTTCGCCCGTCTGTTTCCCCAAGCCTTCCTGTTCATCAACCACTCGCTCGCTTCCGGCGGCTACTTTTGCGGAGCAGGCGGGCGGAACCCATTGACCCCCGGCGAGCTGAAAGACCTTGCGACCGAGATGCGGCGGCTCGCGGAGCAGAATCTGCCGATTAGCGGTCGCGAAGCCACGGTGCCGGAGGCAATCGCCTTTTTCGAGAGCCGCAACGACCTCGACAAGGTCCGGCTGATGCGCCACCGCCGCAAGCCCACCGTCATCCTCTACCGGCTGGGCGAATGCGTCGATTACCATCACGGCTTCATGGTGCCTTCCACCGGGTACCTGCGGTGGTTTGAACTGGCGGCGATGGACGGCGGTTTTGCGTTGCGCTACCCGCGTCAGCATACCCCGACCAAGCTCGAACCGATGGTCGAATCCCCGAAGTTGCTCGCCGCGTTCCGCCAGTATGGCGCGTGGCTGCAGCGGCTGGGAATCTCGGGCGTCGGTGCGCTCGACGACGCCATCAAGGCCGGGCGCAGCCGGGAGATCATCCTGGTTTCGGAAGCGCTGCACGAACAGCATATCGCGGAAATCGCCCGCCAGATCGCCGACCGCCGGCAGCAGGCGCGATTGGTGTTGATTGCCGGTCCTTCTTCCTCCGGCAAGACGACCTTCTCCCGCCGTCTCGCCGTTCAATTGCTGACGCTGGGGTTGTCGCCGTTCGCCTTGGAGCTGGACAACTATTTCGCCGGGCGGGAGCACACCCCCCGGGATGCCAACGGCCACCTGGACTATGAATCGACCGAGGCGCTCGGGCTGGCGCAACTGGGCGACCACCTGGAGCGCCTGCTCGCCGGGGAGGAAGTGCAGTTGCCGCGTTACAGCTTTGCCGAGGGCCGGCAGGAGCCGGGCGACGTGGTCCGCCTGCGCCCGGAGCAGTTGATTATTCTGGAAGGTATTCACGGTCTGAATCCGCGGCTCATCCCCGCGGCGCTGGCGGCGCAATCGTTCAAGCTCTACGCTTCTGCGCTCACCCAGCTCAACCTCGACCGCCACAACCGCGTCTCCACGACCGACACCCGGCTCATCCGCCGCATCGTGCGGGACGCGCGCGATCGCGGTTACAGCGCCGCCGACACGATCAACCGCTGGGAATCGGTCCGGCGCGGCGAGAAACTCCACATCTTTCCCCATCAGGAAAATGCCGACGCGATGTTCAACTCCGCGCTCGCCTACGAACTTTCAGTCCTGCGCCCGCTGGCGGAACCCCTGCTGCGCCAAGTGGCCCACGGCACCCCGGAGTTCGTGGAAGCCCGGCGTCTGCTGGCGTTCCTGGACTGGTTCCTGCCGATGGAAACGGAATGGGTCCCGGATAATTCGATTCTGCGGGAATTCATCGGCGGCTCGATCCTGAAGGAGTTCAAGATCTGGGGCGGCTGAGGCCGCGACGGTCGGCTCGCCCTTCCGGCACCGGTCGGTTTCCACGAAATCGGGCCAGGCACGGTTGACCGGATGGCTTGGACCGCCTACACTGGCGGCAAAGCGATGTCCGCCCAACCCAATCTTCTCGTGAGCGCAAAGCCGGCGATCGGCATCGAAGTCGATGCGGCGCGAAATCTCGCGCGGGTGCGCTATGCCGGGCAGGTTTCGGCGGCGGAATTGAAGGCCGGAGTCAAAGAAATCGAACGACGCCTGCCGGAGCTGCGAGCCGGCTTCTCCATATTGGTGGATCTCAGCGGGCTGGAGACGATGGCCCTCGATTGCGTGCCGCATGTCGCGAAGATCATGGACCTGTGCAAAGCGCGCGGCGTCGGCCTGGTCGTGCGGGTGAGCCCGGATCCGGCCAAGGACATCGGTTTCAACATCCTTTC
>DASRKV010000265.1:0-16904 GCA_035648795.1 Opitutaceae bacterium | reverse complement strand
GGCATTTCCTCGTAGGCGGGCAGGTTGGTTTGCCTGGGTCTGAACGCGGGCGGAGTGCGATCAGTCGCCGATTCTTGGCGCCTGGATGCCGAGTGCATCGGCCAGGTCGAGCAGGTGCTCCTGCTCCTGGACAATGATCTTCCGGAGCACCTCGCTGAGCGCGTATTCGCCCATGGCCTCCGCCTGGAGGATCCGCTGGCGATAACTGATGATGGTCTGCTTTTCGTTTTCCAGATCGTACCGGAGCATGTCCTCGGCTTTGCCGGACATTTTGACCTTCTCGGGCACGGTCGTCGGCGTGCCGTTGAAATAATCGACCTGCTTGGCGATCAGGATCGCGTGGCCCAGCTCTTCCGCGGCATGAAGCTCGAGCTCGCCGGCGATGTCCGTGAAGGCCGCCCCGCGCATGGTCTGGCTGTAGACCGTGTAGCCGATGATGGCCTGATACTCGCGGGCAAGGTCCTCGTTGAGCAGTTCAATCATCCGCTCGCGGCTGATTTTCAAGATATTATCCATAAAGGTTGATCCTTTCCGGCGGTTTACCGGCGCATCGGATGGATCCCGACGCCAACAAATCCGCGGGGGCCGTCCATCCAGGGGCCGTCATGATACCATCGGTCGTGACCGTAGTAACCGCCGCGGCCGCCATCGACATAACCCACACAGCTACCCAGGCCCAACCCCAGGCCAATCAGGATCATGGAAGTGAGAAGAATCTTTCGGATGAGTTTCATGGTCGGTCTCCCGGGTTGGCGTTGTCCACGTATTGCACCAGGCCGACGGCGCCGCCCGTCGGATCGGTGATGACGGCGAAGCGGCTCCCGAGCGCGGCTGGCCGCGGGGCGACCAGGACCTTTCCGCCGAGCGTGATAACTCTGGCGGCCGCATCATCGATATCCGCCACCCGCACACATCCCATCCAGCCAGGCCGGGAATCCGCCCTGACCGGCAGAGGAGCCACTCCGGCCCGGGCGCGGCCGCCGCTTGAAAACAACAGATGTTCGCTTTTCTCGGCGCGGGCGTCGGCCTTCACCTCATAGCCAAAGATGCGCCGGTAGAAATCGGCGGTCGCCTGCGGTTTTTGCGAAAAGAGCTCGAACCAATTCCAGTCGCCGGGCTTCGGTTCGTCATCGGCGGGATCGCCCGAGCTCGATTGCAGGACCCCCACGACGGAGCCCTCGCTGTCCGTGAAGATCGCCTGGACGCCGCGGTTCGGAAAATCACGGGCCGGAGCGTGCTCCCTGCCGCCGGCGGGCTCCACCGCCGCGCGGATTGCCTTGGCGTTGGTCACGGAGATATAGCCGATCCAGACGCCGGGCCGCGGCACCGCGGAAGCGGAGCGCAG
Organism: Opitutaceae bacterium; assembly: GCA_035648795.1. Lineage (GTDB taxonomy): Bacteria > Verrucomicrobiota > Verrucomicrobiia > Opitutales > Opitutaceae > Fen-1467. Next base: position 15,559 of record DASRKV010000265.1, on the reverse strand, counting down.
CACGATCCCGGCGACCGGGTGGTCGCCATTGCTCAAGACGATGTACGATTTGTCGTTCTGCTCGACCGGGGCCGACGTCCAGCCCAACAGGCTGCAGTAGAATGTTGCGGCAGTCGCCGGCTCGCTCGTGAACAAATCCGCCCACACAAACTTCCCGGGGACCTGTTGCGTGGTCGCCGGATTGTTCAACGGCGGAAACGCCGCCGCCCGGACGGGATTGGGGATTCCGAATCCCAGCATTGTCGCCGCCGCAAACACCGCGGCCAGTCGGTTGAAGGATGTGCGATGCCTGACGGTATTGGATCTCATTTCATTGGATCGATTGCGAATTAACCCGGGCTGATCATTTCTCCGGATACTGTCCCGGATGGACCGCGCCCACCATGGGGTGTTACCCGCCGCCGGGATCGTCATCGCAGCATAACCGCGTTCACCCCGCCCTTGCCTCCGGGCCGCGGAGAGGACGCAACGGCCGGCCAGCTGCCCGGCGCGATCAGACGATCGTCACTTGAATGCTGTTCTCGATCACGCCCGTGGCGATCGCATGCCGGGTGAGTCCGGCGGTGTCGTGGATGTTGAGCTTGTCCATCAGCTGTTGCCGATGTTTTTCGACGGTCTTGATGCTGATGCCCAGCGCGGCCGCGACCTGCTTGTTCGCCGCTCCTTCGGCGACGAGCTGCAGCACCTCCGCTTCGCGCGCCGTCAGCGGGCTCCTCGGCTTCGCGGCTTTCCCTCCGCTTTCGCGTGATTTCCGCTCCGCATCCCGCAGGCGCCGGGAGATCGAGGCACTAAAACAGGGATGCCCGTTGGCGACTTCCTTGATCGCGTGCACCAGCACCTGCCCGGAGTTTTGCTTGACCAAATAGCCGGAGGCCCCGATCGCGGCCATATGGGCCACATACTCGTCGTCGCTGTGCGCAGACAGCACCAGCACCTTGGTCTCGGGCGCGATCTGCAGAATCTGTCGCGTGGCTTCGAAGCCATTGAGCAACGGCATCGCGATATCCATCACGACCACGGCCGGATGCAGCTTCCGGACGAGGGCCACCGCCTCGCGGCCGGTCTGCGCTTCGCCGACCACAACCAGATCAGCCTCGGCTTCCAGCAATCTCCGGAATCCTTCCCGGACGATCAGGTGGTCATCTGCCAGCAGAACGGTGATGTGTTTCATAAACAATCAAGATGCCGCTATGGCCGGATGGGCCGGGGTCGGCCCGCTGCGCGGGGCGCAGGGCACCCGCGCACACACGGTCGTGCCCTGCCCCGGAGCGGATTGGACACTCAGCGCGCCGCCCACGGACGCCGCCCGCTCGCGCATGCTGAGCAGACCGAAGCCGCGCTGCGCTTTTCGTCTGGCCGGGCGCTGCTCCGGATCGAACCCGATCCCGTCGTCGTTGATCACCATCTCTACAAAGGCGCCCTGCTGCGTCAGGCGCACGGCCGCATGGCGGGCCCGGGCGTGCTTCTCCACGTTTTTCAATGCTTCCTGGAGGATGCGGTAGAAGGCCAGCTCGGCTTCGGCGGACAGCCCCGCGGTCAACTCCACGCAGGTCACCCGGAGGGGCACGCCGGTTCGTTCCGCAAACTTCGCGCTGTCGCTGCGCAGGACGGCGACCAGACCCAGCTCGCTCAAGATGCCGGGCCGCAGATCACGCGAGATGCGCTCCACCTCTTCGGCCGTCTGGCCGAGCATGTCGCGGAGTTTCATCGCCTCTTGCCGCGATGACCCGTCGCGCGCCGAAAGCTTATCCGCCAGCGCCTGCGAGCGGGCGTGGATGGCGCAGAGCAGCTGGGTGATGTGGTCGTGCAGTTCGAGGGCCACGCGCCCGCGCTCGGCCTCCTGCGCCTGCACCAGGCGGTGGGACAAACCCCGCAGCAGTTCCTCGTTCCGCCGGGCTTCCGTCATGTCGGTCATCACCATGCCGACGGCCGCGCTCTTGGAGTCACCCTTGGCCAGCGGACGGATCGAGATGAGCACGGGCATTTGCGATCCGTCGCCGGCTTTCAAGAGCGCCTGGATTCTGGAGCCGGCGATGTCAGCGCGTTTCAGCAGCACCCGCAGTGTTTGCCGGTCTTCCGTGGAAAGGAACCGGCTGAAGGAAGCACCCATCACCCGCTCCAGCGGGCATTTGACCATTTTGGCGAAGCACTGGTTGGCGTAAAGAATCACATTGTCCGCCGTCAGGGTCAGCGCCCCTTCGTTCATTGATTCGATGAGCACGCGGTAGGCGTGCTCGGCGCCTTCCAGCGTATAGACCCGCGGGCCACTCGTGTCCGTGACGACCACCGCATCCACTTCACCGCTCCGGATGGCGCGGAGCGTTTCCTGCGCTTCGGCCAGACGGGCGCGCAGTTCGGCAACTTTGCGCCTCCGGGCGGGGCGGGCGGAGCCTTGGCGGCGAGCAGTTCTCACAACACCGCCTCATCTTTCGTGTTCAGATCCAACCCGACAAAAAGACCGGCGGCGTTCGTCAGGTTGCCGATGAACCGGCGCACCGGCCGCGGGAATTCTTTGACGAGCGTGGGCGTCGCGAGAATCTGGCCGTTGCGCGCCAGGATCGGCCGTTGATAGATGTCAATCACTTCCAGTTCGTAATTTCCGTGCAGGGTGGTTTCACAAAGTTGCCGGGCGCGCAGGATGGCCTGCTGGGATCGGGCGGTGGCTCCGGCCACGTAAAGTCGCAAGACGTATTTGTCCGTGCGCCGGGTGGCCAGGACCGTTCTGAAGGCTCGCGTCACGGACGTGGTTTTGCTCATTTTCACGATGGACCTCCGTCTCCGGAGGCTTTCGCTTCCGTCATCTCGCGCGGGGGGGCGCGCAAATCCAACCCCACGAGCACGCGCTCCGTATCGGACAAGTCGCCAATGATTTTTCGCACGGGCTTCGGCAGCTTGCGCACCAGCGTGGGAATGGCCAGAATCTGGTCGCCTTTGGAAAGCTGCGGGTGCTCCAGCAAGTCAACCACCTCGATGGAAAAGCGGCCTCTGAGGTGGTCCTCGCAAATCCGGTTAAGATTCCGGAAAGCCGTTTGCGATCGGGGCGTCTGGCCGGCTACGTAAAGGCGGAGTTGCCAGAGCTTGTCGGGCCCGCCATTGGCGTCGGGTTTGCGTCGTCTCGCCGTTCGGGTTTTCATCGGATCCTTTCGGGTTTGGAGTTGCCCCGCCCGTCGCCCGCCGTCCGGGCATCCGCCTGGCGCAAGCGGGCCAATTCCGTGCGCTCGGCGGTCAGCACGCGCTGGCGCATTCCGGCCTGTTCGTCGGAGCGCCAGACTTCCTGCTTTTCGGCTTCATACTCGGAGCGCAGCATGGCGATCTGCCGTTCGAGCGCGGTGCGTTTGCGCTCCAAATCGCGTTGGTGGCGGACGGCTTCCTGCTGGGTGCCCAGCGCCTCGGCTTTTTCGTGGGCGGTTTGCGCCGCGCGGGCCGCGCCGGTCAACACGCCGCTGGGACCGATATAGGCGTCCACCAGGTCAATGCCCCGGTTCGAAATCAGGAACTCGCGGACCTGGTTCGAGTGCGCCATGCCGCGCGCTTTGAGCACGTAAAGCACGCGATTGCGCTCGCCGTTGCCTTCGAAGTCCTGCAACAACAGCCAGGAGTCCATGAGCGAGGAGATGGTGATTTCACTTTGTTCAAGCGCATGGCCGCCATGCGTCAGACTGGTGAAAAGCGAGGTGATCTGGTGGCCCTTCAAAAAATCAATGAGCCGCGTCACCATGGCCTTGGTTTCGGATTCGGTGCCCGCGACCAGCAGGCTGGTCAGCGGATCCACGACGACCACCGTGGGTTGAAACGCGACAATCTCCTTGAACATCGTGGCCAGGTGCATCTCCAGCCCGTAGAGCGAAGGCCGCGCCGCGTGAAACCGCAGCGCGCCACGCCGGACCGAAGGCTTCAGGCGCAAGCCGATCGAACGCATGTTGCGGATGATCTGGCTGGGCGATTCCTCGAACGCAAAGTACAGCGCGCGCTCCCCGCGCCGGGCGGCGGCTTCCGCAAAGTAGGCTGCGACGCTGGTCTTGCCCGTGCCCGGCGTGCCCGTGAGCAAAACGCTGCTGCCGCGGAAAAAGCCCCGTCCGGTCAGCATCGCATCGAGCCGCGCGATGCCGGTGGAAATCCGCCGGGTCGACGCCGCGTGATTCAGCCCCAGCGAAGTGACCGGCAGCACGCTGAGGCCCGCCTCGCCGATGAGGAAGGGATATTCGTTGGTCCCGTGCAGCGCGCCGCGATATTTCACGATCCGCAAATGCCGCGTGGCAATCTGCTCATGGACCCGATGATCGAGCAGGATGACGCAGTCGGACACGTATTCCTCCAACCCGTGCCGCGTCAGGTGGTCGCGGCCGCGTTCGGCCGTGATGACCGCCGTCACGCCTTTCTCCTTGAGCCAGCGGAAGAGACGGCGCAGCTCGGCGCGCAAGATCGCCTCGCTGGGCAAACCGGCGAACAGCGCCTCAAGCGTGTCCAAGACCACGCGCCTGGCCCCGAGGGAATCGATGGCGTGATTCAGCCGGACGAACAACCCTTCCAGGTCATACTCGCCGGTTTCCTGGATCTCACTGCGCTCAAGGTGGACGTGGTCGATGAGAATCTTTCCGCGCCGGACCAGGCCCGCCAGGTCAAATCCCAGCGAAGCGACGTTGGCCTGCAACTCGGCTTCCGTCTCCTCGAAAGCCATGAACACGCCCGGCTCCCCGAAGCGCGCCGCGCCGCGCACGAGGAATTCCGCGGCCAGCAACGTCTTGCCGCAACCCGCGCCGCCGCACACCAGCGTGGGCCGCCCGCGCGGCAACCCGCCGCCGGTGATTTCGTCGAGTCCCTGGATGCCCGTCGGGCACTTGGGCAATTGAGCCGCCCGAGCGGGGGAATTGGGAACGGTCTTTTTCATTCAACAGCATCCTCCCTTCAGCACGGGCGAACGAACAGAGAATGTTCGGGCCGGAGACCGCCGCTCCAGCGCGGCGGGTCGGGCGGCGCCCAGGCGCGCCCGGCGTCCGGCGCCGGCGAGCCCGGCGGCGTCGGAGGGCAGGGGCGGCAGTGTCAGGTCGTCCACGGGCCCGGAGAGCCCGCCCCGTCTGCCGGCGTTGCCGAATGGAATCTGCGCGCAGATGGTGGTGCCGCGGCCCGGAGCGGATTCAACGCCAAAGCTGCCGCCGACCATCTGCACCCGCTCTTTCATGCCGAGCAGCCCCAAGCGCTGACGCCGGGTGACGCGCAACATGCTTTCCACTTCAAAGCCTTTGCCGTCGTCTTTGATTTCCATGCGAATGGCGCCCGGGACCTTCCGGATGTTCACGGCCACCCGGCTGGCCTGCGCATGCAGGGCGATATTGGTGAGCGCCGCCTGGGCGACGCGGTAGAGCACCGTGCGCTTGGCGCTGTCCAGCGGGGCAAACTTGGTGAGGGAAAATGTCGTAAGGTGAATGTGGATACCCGTTCGTTTCGTAAAGTCCTTCAGGTGGGAATGGAGGGTGGGAATCAATCCCAGGTCGTCCAACATCGTCGGGCGCAGGTCCCGGGCGAAACGATGCACGATGTTCACCGATTTCTCGACCAGCCGCTGCGTGCGGGCGATCTTCTTGGTGAGGCCCGTCGTGTTGTGCGCGGCCTCCATTTCCAGGGTCGCCAGATGGACATTGATTCCCGTCAGGGTCTGGACGATCTCATCATGCAACTCGCGGCTGATCTGCTTCCGTTCTTCCTCCAGCGCCGACAACATCTGATGGGTCAGAAGCCGCAATTGTTCCTGCTGGCGGCGCGACTGTTCCAACAACCGGCTGGTGTGTTGCTCGCTGTGCTTGAGGGCTGCTTCCACCGCCTGGCGCCGGACGATTTCTCGTTTCAGCTCCCGGTTGGTGACGGTCAGAGCCTCCATGCGGCCTTGCGCCTCCTTCGCCCGCTTGAGGGCGGTGATGTCCGAGACTGCCACCCGGCACCATTTCCGCGAACCGCTGAAGGAGACGGCGGAGATCGCCTGAAAGTCCGCCCAGAACGCCGGGCCGTCCTCCTTCAGCACGGTCGCCTCGCAGACCTGCTTTCCCGACCGGGCAAAGATTTCCTTCAGGAAGGCGAGAAAGACCGGCTGGCTCGCCGGGGCCACAAAACCCAGCAGGCGCCGATTGATCAACCGGGACCGTTCCACGCCGAGCAAGACGGCTCCCGTCAGGTTTCCCTCCATGATCAGGCCCTGTTCGTCCAGGGAGAAATAGCCCACCGGCGCGAAATCGTAGAGGTCGGTGTACTTCTCCAGCAGCGCCTCCGTCTTGTCCCGGGCTCCCTGAAGCTCCGCGTTCTGCATTTCCAGCTCGATCTTGTGGACCTGCAATTCGTGGACGAGCCGCTGCGGGTCGGCTTCTGACCGCTGACTCGTGACCGCTGACCGATGATTCCTCCGCCGCTCTCGCAGGCGGGCTTCGGCGCGGCGGCGCAGGGCGGGGACATCGGCTGGGATGTTCGGTTTTCTAGCCATGGCGGGGGCTTGCTCCTTGGTCAGTTTCCCATGACCTGGGAAAGGATCTCCTGCAGTTTTCCGACACCAAAGGGTTTCGCCAGGGCTCCCTTAAACCCATAGCGTTCATGTTCCTGCACCACCGGATCGTTGCCGTAGCCGCTCATGACGATGGCCTTCACGGCGGGGTCAATCTTGCGCAATGCCATGATTGCCGCGTCGCCGCCCATCCCCCCGCGCACCGTCAAATCCAGGATCACGACATCAAAGGGACGCCCTCGAGCCTTCGCCCCTGCAAAAACTTCGATGGCCTTCTCTCCATCCGCCGCCAGTTCCACCTTGTGGCCCAGGCGCTGGAGCCAGGCGCCGACCACTTTCCTCAGCCCCTCTTCGTCATCCATCACCAATATCGTTCCGCGCCTCGGAAGAACTTTCGGCAACGGTGTTTTCTCTTCCCTGCCCAGCTTCCGGGAAGCAGGAAGGTAAATGTGAAAGGTGGTCCCACTCCCCTCTTCTGACTCCACAGCAATCGCTCCGCCGTGTTTCTTGATGACGGTGTGGCAGATCGTCAGCCCCAAGCCCATACCCTTTTGCTCCCCCCGCTGTTTGGTCGAGAAATAGGGATCAAAGATTTTCGGCAGCACCTCCTTCGCAATGCCGCCGCCCCGGTCGGCGATGCTCACCCGCACATATTCCCAGGGCGACAAGGAAGACGGTTCGTTGCCCTTGCGGACCAGATTTTCTGCGCGGACGGAAACGACGCCTCCCTCCGGCATCGCCTCCCGCGCATTCAGGACCATGTTCCGGATCACCTCTCCGATCTGCCCCTCGTCCACCTCCGCGGGCCAGAGATCGTCCGCCAGGGAGAATTCACCACGCACCCGGGAACCGCTCAAGGCCGCACGGACGGATTCCAGGATCAGCGGGGCCAGGGAGGTCGCCTTCCGGACCGACGCGCCTCCTTTGGCAAAAGTGATGAGTTGCTGGGTCAGACCTTGGGCCAGCAAGGCGCTCCGCTTCGCCTCTTCCACACACGACGCCAGCTCTTCGCCGGAAGGGATGAGCGTCTCGGCCAGATCAAGATTCAAGAGGAGGGCGGTGAGGAGATTGTTGAAATCATGGGCCATACCGCCCGCCAGAATCCCCGTGGATTCGAGCTTGCCCAGAATGAGCCGGTCCGCCTCGGCCTCCTTGCGCTCGGTGATGTCCCTGACGACCGCGCGGCACTCCCGCCCCGACGCGGCCACCGTTGCCTCCAGCCGCACCTCGATCGGGGGGTTCCCTTCCCGGAGGAGCGACACCTCGCAGGATTCCTGGGCCTTGCCCTCAAAGACTTTCTTGAGAAAGCCGCTGAACGCGGGCAGGTCGGCCGGAAGAACGAAAAGCCCGAAGGGCCGCCTGACCAGCCGGGATCGCTGGATCACCAGCAGGCTGGCACAGGTGAGGTTGGCCTCGCAAATGGACCCCTCGCGGTCGAGGGTCAAGTAGCCCACCGGCGCGAAATCGTAGAGGTCGGTGTACTTCTCCAACAACGCCTCCGTCTTGTCCCGGGCTTCCTGGAGCTCCTCGTTCTGCATCTCCAACTCGACCTGATGCACCTGCAGTTCGTGGACGAGCCGCAGCGTATCGCCTTCGGTTCGGACCGACCCTGCTTTCGGGTGCCGCGCCTTCACCCGCGCTTCGGCGCGGCGGCGCAAGGCGGGGACATCGGCTGGGATATTCGGTTTCTTTGGCATGGCGTGGTTGTTTCCGCGAGAGGTCACTGATCACGGGTCGCTGTCCCGCCTTTCATTTCCGCCTCGCCGGCTTCACGGAGGGTTCCTCGCCGCGCTTTTCCAGGTCGGCGCCCTTCCTCCGCAATTCCGCCTCCAGTGTCTTCACCGCCGTGATGTCCGCAAAGGTGATCACCACGCCGTCAATCCGGTCGTCCAGCGTGCGATAGGGCATGATGCGCACCGTGAACCAGCGGCCGTCTTTGGTGCCCACCGGCTTCTCCGCCGCGACCAGCGTCTGCAACACCCCGCGCCCATCCTTCGCCAGTTCCGGATAGCTCAGTTCCGAGGCCAGGTCGGTGATGGGCCGGCCCACGTCGCCCGGGATGAGCTTGAAGATTTTCGCCGCCTGCGTGGTGAACCGCCGCACGTGGAGATCGTTGTCCAGAAACAGCGTGGCGATGTCCGTGCTGTTGAGCAGGTTTTTCATGTCGTTGCTGGTCCGCGACAGCTCGTCCACCTTGGCCTGCAGCTCCGCGTTGACCGTCTGGAGTTCCTCGTTCAGCGATTGCATCTCCTCCTTTGAGGTCATGAGTTCCTCGTTGGTGGACTGCAATTCCTCGTTGGTGGATTGCAATTCCTCGTTGGTGGACCTGAGTTCCTCCTGCGAGGTCTGTATCTCCTCGCGCGTGGTCCGCGTCTCTTCGCGGGCCTTTTGGAGCTCCTGCTCCAGTTCCGCCAGCCGGGGCGAGTGCATCGGGGACGCGGGGGACGGGCCGGCTTTGCTCTCCACGGGTGCGGGCCGGTCGGTGAACACGATCATCACCAGCCCTTGCAGCGGCCCGACTTCCTCGAGTCGCTGGACGGTCAGATCCAAAAACTGCTCCCCGCCTTTGGTCCCGACCTTCAGCCCCCGGAGCGTCACGCTCTCGTTTTGCCGGAGCGCTTTCCGGAAGGCGGCGGCCAGTTCGTAGTGCAGCCCTTCGCGGGCCATGGCAAAAATGTTCCAGTTGGCTTTGCCGGCGGCCGGTTCCAGGTATTTGCCGGTCCGGCCACTGATGTATAAGATGTCGCCCTTGTCGTTGACGAGCGCGGCCGGCGGCGCGTAACGCTGCAGGACCAACTGATCCGCCAGCGATTGGAGACTGGCCGGCGATATCGGCGCCGCGCGTGTCTCCGGCCCGCCGGACGGGGGAGCGTTAAAGGCGGAAGGAAACTCCACCGGTTCCGGTCGCGAGGCAGACTCCGTCCGCCGGAAGAGTCGCGATTTGCCGCTGATCGGTACGAACAGGTCGGTGAAGCCGCCCACCGTTTCCGCGCTGCCGAGAAAAAGGATGCCGCCGGGGCTCAGATTGTAGTGAAACAGCGGAATCAGCTTCTTCTGCATCTCCGGGGTCAGGTAGATGAGCAGGTTGCGGCAGCTCAGGATGTCCAGCTTGGTGAACGGCGGATCCATGATGAGGTTCTGCGGCGCAAAGGTCACCATCTCGCGAATCTCTTTGCGCACGCGGTAGCCGTGCTCTTCCTTGGCAAAGAAGCGGGCCAGCCGCTCCGGCGACACGTCCGCGACAATGTTTTGCGGAAAGACGCCCTGGCGGGCCTTGTCAATGGCGTCGCGGTCCAGGTCGGTGGCGAAGACCTGCAACGCAAAATTTCCCTTGGACTTGACCTCCTCCAGGGCCTCCTTGAACACCATGGCCAGGGAATAGGCCTCCTCCCCAGTGGAGCAGCCGGGCACCCAGGCCCGCAGCACGCGGCCGGGCGACCGGCTGGCGAGAAGTTCCGGCATGGCCTGCCCGCGCAACTGCTCCCAGGCCGCGGGATCGCGGAAGAAGTTCGTCACCCCGATCAACAACTCCTTGAAAAGCAGATCCAGTTCCTGGGGGTTCTCCTGCAGGTACCGGATATAGGCGGCCATCTTGCCGATCTGGTGAATGCCCATCCGGCGCTCGATTCGGCGGTAGAGGGTGTTCTTCTTGTAGAGCGAAAAGTCCTGGCCCGTGTGGGCGCGCAGCAAGATGACCGCCTTTTCCAGGGCGCTCTGCGTCTTGTCTGCCAAGACCTCCTCGGTCTTGGCCGCGAGCGGGGTGCGCTGGAGATAAGCGATGATCTTCCCGGGCAGCTCACCCACCGGGGCGACGATATCCGCCAGCCCCGCGTCAATCGCGCTGCGGGGCATGCCGTCGAACTTGGCGGTCGCCGGCTCCTGCACCAGCACCACGCCCGCCTTCTCCTTGATGGCCCGCAGGCCCAGGGTGCCGTCGGAGCCCATGCCGGAAAGGATCACGCCGATGCTGCGCTCCTGCTGGTCCTGCGCCAGGGAGCGGAGGAAGAAATCGATCGGCAGACGCAGCCCGCGAGGCGCGGCCGGCTCAAACAAATGCAGGATCCCGTGCAGGAGGGACAGGTCCTTGTTCGGCGGGATCACATAGACGCACTCCGGGCGGACCGGCGTGCGATCCTTGACCTGGTACACTTTCATCCCCGTGGCGCGCTGCAGCAGTTCGGCCATGATCCCTTTGCGCGTCGGGTCCAGGTGCTGGACAATGACAAACGCCAGGCCGCTGCCCGCCGGGACGTGCCCGAGGAACTGCTCCAACGCTTCGAGTCCTCCCGCGGAGGCACCGATGCCGACGATGGAGAACGAAACGTTCGCTCGCGGGGGCCGTGTCTCTTGAAGAAGAGCCATGGACGACTTCTTCTGTCCACGTTTTGGGACGGATTTGCGTTGTTTCATGATCCTGGGTTGAGCGCCTGGAGAAGCTGCAGGAGACGTGCAGAGACGTAAACCCGCCAACCGCCGGTTGCGAGGAGATGTTCGTGGGGTGATGACCTACCGCAGCGGCCAATCGCGCGCCAACGGGTCGGCTGATTCCGGGAACTCCGCCGGCCGATGGTTCCGCGCCTGGCGAAATCGCAGGTGGGGCTACACCCCATGGTGGTTCTGGACGGCCGGGCATAGCGTAGGTCGGCAGAGGATCATGAAAACCTTCTTCCTCCTCTCCTACTTCGCAACCTGGGCGGCGATTCCGCACCTCCTGCTGTTGAAGAAACGTCCCGCCGCCACGCTGGCCTGGCTGTGGGTCATTCTCTTTATGCCGTTCCTGGGAACGCTGGTCTATGGTCTCTTCGGCACCGACCACCTCAAACGTCGGCGGCTCAAACGTCGGACGTTGTTCTCCGCCCGCCCTTCGCGGGAGCGCGCTCCGTCCAGCGCCACGGACGACGCCACCGCGGCCTTGATCCGGAATCTGCCCGGCCGGGATCGCCAGCTCCTGCAACTGCTCTCGCGCATCAACCAGCTCCCGGTTGCTTCGGTGGACGAGCTGCGCATTCTGCGTGATGCGGAGGATTTCTATCCGGCACTGGAGCAGAGAATCCGGGAAGCCCGACACCGCATCCATCTCGAATTCTATCTCTGGCGGAGTGATGAGACCGGCCGCGGCTTCCTCCACTTGCTGACGGAAGCCGCGCAGCGCGGCGTGATCGTGCGCCTGTTGCTCGATGGCGTCGGATCGTTCGGTTTGCGCCGGGCTTTCCTGATGGATTTCTGCCGGGCGGGGGGAAAGTTCTCGTGGTTCCAAAGCCTCGCCCCGATGCGCCGCCGCTTCCTTCTGAACCTGCGGAATCATCGCAAACTCCAGATCATCGACGGCGCGACCGCCTTCGTCGGGGGCATGAACATCGGGCGGGAATATCAGGGGCTCGATCCGAGGCTTGGTCACTGGCGCGATGTGCAGCTCGAAGTCACCGGCTCGATTGTGCCGGCGCTGCAGGAGGTCTTTGCCGACGACTGGTTTTTTGCCACCGGCGAGAAGATCGTCGAGCAACCCGCCCCCGTCGCTCGCGCCGCGCATCCCGTTCACATCATTCTGGGCGGGGCCGACCGGGCCAACGAACCCGTCAGCAAATCCATCATCAGTCTCGTCCACCAGGCGACCGCGCGGGTGTGGATCGCCACCGGTTTCTTCGTGCCCGATGACGTCCTGCTCGCGGCCCTCGAACTGGCCGCGAACCGCGGCGTCGATGTGCGCCTGCTCGTGGCGGAAAAGAACGAACACCCGTGGCTCGTGACGGTCGGACGTTCCTATTACGAAGAACTCCTCGCGGCGGGCGTGCGCATCTTCGAATACTCGGCCGGAATCAATCACGCCAAGATGGCGCTGGCGGATGATCATTGGGGCATGGTCGGCTCGGCGAATCTCGACTACCGCTCGATGCGGCTGAATTTCGAGCTGAACTTGCTGTTTCATTCGCCGGACCACAACGCCGCGCTCGCCCGCATTTTGGAGCACGATTTTGCGCTTTGCCAGGAGATCGATGCGGCGGTGTTCGCGCGGCGGCCGTTCCGCCGGAAATTTGCCGAGGCGATGTTCCGGCCGCTCTCGCCCATGCTCTGACCGCCTCTCCGCCGGCCGCCCGGTATTCGGAGTCGCCCAGCCGTGGTCACGCCGTAGGGCAACACCCCATAGCGCCAACCGTGGTGTCGGCGTACGGTGGGGACGACGACGCGGGCCCCGCGTCGCCGCTGATAGCTCCGTCATTCCCGCTTCACAAAGCTTCTCCCATGAAAAACAAACTCTTTCTCATCACCTTCCTGATCAGCGCCGCGCTCGTCGCGAGCTGCAAACCGGCTCCGGACAAACCCGCGGTGGACACCAACGCGACGACGGCCCAGCAGTTGGACACGGCGAAGGCCGCCACCAAGGAGGCTGCGCAAGACATGAAGGATTATGCGTTCGCGCAGAAGGCCGAATTCGTCGCCAGTATGCAGGCGCAGTTGTCCGAGTTGAACCGCAGCCTCGATGAGCTTTCCGCGAAGATCGAAAGCTCCAGCGACGCCGTCAAAGCGGATGCGCGGCCCAAGCTCGCCGCGTTGCGCGATCAGTCGGCGAAGCTGAATGCGCAGCTCGCCGCGGTGGCGGACGCCACGGCGACGACGTGGGACGCCGTCAAGGCGGACGCCCAGAAGAGCTACGCGGCGCTGAAGGACGGATTCGCCCAGGCGCGTCAATGGGTCAGCGACAAGATCGCACCGTAAACGCATCGTCCACGAGCCTTGCCTCACCTGATCTGGAAATCATCCGACTATTTTTTCTCCCACCATGAAAACTTACAAAACGTCCTCCCTGTTCGCCATCTGCGGCGCGCTCGGCCTCTTCGGCGGCTGTGCCTCGGAACCCGAATCCCATCTCGTCACCGCACCCCCGCCGCCGCCGCCAACGGCCGTGCTGGGCGCTCCGCAGCAGGTCGTCGTCACGCAGCCGGTGGTTGTCACGCAACCCCAGCAAGTCTACACGACCGCCGCCGTTCCAGTCACGGCAAACAGCTACATCGTGATGCAGGCGCCGCCCGCGCCCCAGCCGGAGGCCGTGCCGCCGCGGCCGGACTCGGAGCACATCTGGATCGCCGGGTATTGGACCTGGCAGAACAATCGCTATGCGTGGATGGCCGGCCATTGGGCAGTGCCGCCGTCGGGCAGTTCCGCGTGGGTCAATCCGCGTTGGGAGCCCGAGGGCGGAGCCTTCCGCTTCTACGAGGGCTATTGGAACTGAATCCGCCCGGCGGACCTTTCCTCGGTCGTCGTTGGCACCATCCGGGCGCGGCTGGGATGCACCCGGACCGGTGCGGAGCCCGGAGGCGTAGGCCGACCCCCAACAATCCGCGGCCCAACACCGCTGGCGGCCCTGTGACGCCCTAACACCCCCCTCCTCGCGAACCGTTAACCCAATACGTCTGTATGAAAAAATCCGACGCCACTCAAACATCGGCCGAACTTCTCGAAGATCTGCGGGCGCTGCTCGCCGACGCCGAAAAGACGCTTAGTGCCTCCGGTTCCGAACACGCGGAAGACGCCATCGCCGCGCTCCGAGAGCGTTTCGAATCCGCCCAGGAACGCTTTGCCGAGCTCTACGCCGGCGCCCGAAAGAAAGTGATTGCCGGCGCCAAATACACCGATGACGCCATCCGCGAGAATCCCTACCAGTCGCTCGCGATCGCCCTCGGCCTCGGCCTGCTCGTCGGCGTGCTCCTCGGCCGCAGCAGCAAATGCAGCAAGTAGCGGACTCCTCCGATGGACAACCCGCCCCCGGTTTCGCTGGGTTTCATGAACACCTTGCGGGCGCTGGGTGACGGTCTCGTGGCCAGCGTGCAGGACCGGGTCGAACTGTTCTCCGTCGAGCTGCAGGAAGAAAAATTCCGCCTGATTCGGATGCTCATCTGGATCAGCGCGGTGATTTTCACCGGCGTGATGGCGCTCACCCTGGCCAGCATCGCGCTCGTTTATCTCTTCTGGGAAAGCGCCCGTCTCGCCGTCCTCGGCGGGCTTGCGGCGCTCTATACCGTCGCGTTCGTCATCATCGTCGTCACGTTCCGCCGCGCTCTCGCGCGCCAGCCGCGGCCGTTCGCCGGGACGATCGAGGAGCTTGCGGCCGACCGCGCATGTATCCGCGAGAAGAACTAAGGGAGCTCGCCCGGCGCAAGGCGGCGCTGCAGCAGCGCATCGCCGCGCGGCGCGAACAATGCGCCGCCGCCGCGATCTGCGTGACCCGGCCGTTGGTCTGGCTCGACCAGGCGCTGGAGATGTGGCGGCGGATTCCGCCCTTCGCCAGGCTCGCCGCCCTGCCGCTTGGCCGGTTTCTGTTGCGCTCATTCCCCCGCCGCCCGGACCGGCTGCGCCGGCTGCTGCGCTGGGGATCGCTGCTCGCCGGCGTCCTGTCCGGTTGGCACCGGGCGCGGAACCACCGGGCCACCTGAAGCGCGGCGGGATCTTGCCCTCGCCCGCCCCGCTGCTTTCCGTCGGGTTTTACCCCATACCGATTCGTCAGAATTCCGGCTATCTTCACGCGCTCCAAAACAAAGGTCCCTATGTCCCTCATCACTGTCGTGCTAACTTTGATCGTCGTCGGCGTGCTGCTCTGGCTCGTCAACACCTACATCCCGATGGACGGGAAGATTAAGAACATCCTCAACATCGTCGTCGTGATCGCGGTGGTCATCTGGCTGCTGTACGCCTTCGGTGTGCTCGGCCACCCGGGAGAAATCCGGGTGCCGGTTGTGAAGTAGCCCCGCCAGGAATTCCCGCCGTCGCCCGGGGCGGTCCGGCTCTTTCCCGGAACCATCCGCTCCCGGGCCGGAACGCGGACCGGCCCTCGCCGGCGGATCGGGCCCCGCGCCGGGATTTCCTTCGGGTGGGTCGCGCCCCAGGGTTCGCCGGCGGCGTTCGGGCCAGGCTTCGCGCCGGGGAAGACCCCGGGACGGGTGCCGCGCCGATTGCCCGTCATGGAATTTCAAATACACCATCATTTATGTTCCAAGATATCAAACAGCTCTACGGAAAAAAACTCGGCGCGACGGACGGCGACATCGGCCACGTGAAGGACTTCTATTTTGACGACCA
>DASRKV010000264.1:0-8339 GCA_035648795.1 Opitutaceae bacterium | reverse complement strand
CCTGCGCCGGAAGATCCGCAGTGCCGGCGATCTCCAATCCGTCGTCCGCACGATGAAAGCCCTGGCTGCTTCGAGTATTGGGCAATACGAGAAATCAGTGCATGCGTTGGCGGACTATTACCGGACCGTGGAGATGGGGTTGGGCGCGTGCTTTCGGGAAAGCGAGCCCGCCGCCATCGTGGTAGAACGGAAACGACCAACCGATGCCGGTGCGGTTGGCGCCGTCGTGTTCGGTTCCGACCAGGGATTGGTCGGCCAGTTCAATGACGTGGTGGCCGATTATGCGATCAAGACGCTCGCAGCCCTGCCCGGCCAAGCCCAGGTCTGGGCCGTCGGTGAGCGAGTCCACGCGCGATTGACGGACGCGGGTCTGCCGCTGATGGGACTCTTTGCCGTGCCGAATTCCGTCCAGGCCATCACCCCGCTTGTCGGGCAGATTCAAATCGAGAGCGAGGCGCACCGGGCCAAAAGCGAGTATGCGCAGCTTTACGTTTTCCACAACCGCCCACAGTCCGGGGCGCTTTACGAGCCGGTCAGCCAGCGGTTGTTGCCGCTCGACGCGCCTTGGACCAAGGGTCTGGTCAATGTCCCCTGGCCGACCAAGAGCTCGCCCGAGGTTATGTGCGGCGGCACCGTGACTCTGCGCGCCCTCATCCGCGAATACCTTTTCATCTCACTCTTCCGGGCGTGCGCCGAATCTCTCGCGAGCGAAAACGCGAGCCGCCTGGCGGCGATGGAGCGCGCCGACAAAAACATCGACGAGTTGCTGGAGAATCTTCACGGCACGTTCTACCGCCTGCGCCAGAGTGGCATCGACGAGGAACTCTTCGACGTGATCTCCGGTTTCGAGGCGCTGAGCGTTGAGGGAAAATGATGCGCGTTGGAAATAGCGTGGCAACCAATAGCTCTGGCCGTGCCAGTCTATTTGAGAATGGTACCAGACAAGCTTCTCGGAGCAGCGGAGGCGCCTTGCCCATGCTCCTCACTTTCTAAACGCTTCAACCAAAGGTCCTCATCCTTCGCCAAGGCTACGGACGACAAGCCACCCCTCCATCGGCTATTACTCGGCAACCCGGCTGGCGCCATCCGCATTCAAGGGACGGCATTCGCAACGAACCGGCTAAGAAACGCGACCTGTCTGGCTCTGTCAGCGCCATGACGGCGATTGCCGCCGGCCCCCGGCAGGCTGAAAAAACCATTACCCACCATGTTTTTTCAAGAGCCGAATTAAGGTTGCCACAAGGTTGCCAAAAACTCTGTTTTTGCCTCCACTTTTCCACATTTATGTGCATCTTGTTTCTCGTTCTAAGACATTAACCATAAACTAAGTCCGCGTTTTCTAGCGACTTAGCTTCAGGGCGGAAATCTGGTTCGAATCCCACCCTCTCCGCCAGTTACGCGCGCGGCGCGGAAAGGGCGGCCCCATGAAAGATCCGAATTCGGGCTGGCGGTATGCAACAGTCCGCATCGCGCAGCGCAGAGATCAACGGGAGTCAATCCTACCAGAGCGAGCATCAATCCTCGTCCTCGGGCCATTCAGGTCTGGCCCCACGCCGCCGCCTCTGGTTGGGCGGCCTGAACGCTGCAGAAGAGCGGTGTCGCCCTTCAGCGTCTCGCGCCGGCGGAGTCCAGCGCCGCTCTGACCGCACGCACCAACGCGTCGGGCGTGAAGGGCTTCTGCAGGAAGGATGGCGCGGCGCTCGTGAGTCCGACGGCTCCACTCCGGTAATCGGTATAACCTGACATCTGGAGGGTAACCATCTCGACGCGAGTGGCGCTGAGTCGCTCGGTCAGCACTGCGCCGCTCATCTCAGGCATGACCATGTCGGTCAGGAGCAGGTGGATGGGCCCGACGTGATGCTCCGCAATCCGGAGCGCATCGGAGGGCCGGGCCGCGCTCAGCACAACGTAGCCGTGAGAACTGAGGACCTGCTCGATCAGCGTCGTCACCTCATGCTCGTCCTCGACCACGAGCACCGTTTCATCCCCGCGCTCAGGGGGCAGGTTTGCCTCAGGCGGTGGCTCGATCGTGCCCGCAGCGAGCGGGAAATAGAGCGAGAAGGTCGTGCCATGCCCAAGTTCACTTTCGACGCGAATACTCCCGCCGCTCTGTGCGACGATCCCGTAAACGGTCGCCAGCCCAAGCCCGGTGCCCTTCCCCGGATCCTTGGTGGTGAAGAAGGGCTCGAAGATCTTGGACTGGGTGGCGGAATCCATCCCGGTGCCGATGTCGATAACCCTCAGGATCACGTGTTGACCGTGACTCAATCCCAGCTTCCGCGCGGCGTCCGGTTCTTTGAGGTCGATGATTGCCGTTTCGATCGTAATCCGGCCCCCGTCCGGCATAGCGTCCCGCGCGTTGACGACGAGGTTCACGATCACCTGCTCGATCTGCCCGCGATCGACCTTGACGAGACCGGGATCCTTCGCGGGCGTGAAAACCAGTTCGATGCTCTCCCCAATCAGCCGGCGGAGGATACCGGTCATGCCGGTGACGACGGTGTTGAGGTCCAGCAACCTGGGTGCGAGGACCTGTTTGCGGCTGAAGGCCAGGAGCTGGTGGGTGAGCTGGGCGGCGCGCACGGCGGTCTTCTGGATGATCTGCATGCCCGCGAACCGGGGATCGTCCGGAGCCAGCTTATGGAGCAGTAGATCGGTGTAACCCATGATGACGGTCAGGAGATTATTGAAGTCATGGGCGATGCCCCCGGCCAGCCGTCCAACGGCGTCCATCTTCTGGAGCTGACGCACCTGCTCCTCGCTGCTGTGCAGGGCTTCTGCCACGCGCCGGCGCGCGATCCCCTGTGCAATCTCGCCAGCGGCCGACGCAAGGCTGGCGAGGTCGATGACGTCGAAAGGGCGGGTAGCGAAAACGGCGACCACGCCCTGCACCCGCCCGTCGATCAGAAGAGGGTGGCCAACGAAGGCGACGAGGCCTTCGCGGCCCGAACCCGCGGGATCACTTCGCCGCGGGTCCTCGGAGAACGTGTTGGTGGCGTAGGGGCGGCCCTCCGCCGCGACCCGACCGATCTCGCCTTGTCCCACCGCGACGTGCTCGTTCGTGGCGTCGGCGGTTCGCGCGGCACCGGCGATCGCGTGTCGATCGAGGACCGCCTCATCGGTCCCGGTCAGCCAGACACCGGCGACCGCAAGATCGAGGTGACGGGCGAGGATCTCCATGCAGGACTGCAGGACGTCGTTGGCGCCGCCGCTCCGGCTCAGAGCGACCGTGATCTCGCTTCGCATCGTGAGAGCCTCGAATTGCCGGCCGAGCTGGCTGGCCATCTGGTTGAACGATCCGGCAAGGTCCTCGAACTCGTCGCGGCTCGTCACCTCGACCCGGGTGTCGAGGCGGCCGAGGGCCAGACGACGGGTGGCGTCCTGAAGCCGGTCGAGTGGCTGCAGGATCTTGCGGATCTGGCCGAAGCTCAGTAAGAGAACGACAAGGAATGACAAGAGGGCCACTAGGAGGAAGGTGCGATGGAAGTCGGCGATGGGTGCCAAGATGTCGCTGGTCGGGCGGTTCAGCACGATGATCCAACTCGGCGCGAGATACCGGCTCTTCAGGAACAGGGACCAGTAGCTCGCGAGGTAGTCGTGCGCACCATCGCTCCAGGTAAACTGACCAGCGGGCCCAATCCGCGCCCGCGTTGTGACTTCGGCAGGCACCGAGCCTGCATCGAACGACGAGATGAGGAGCCGGCCCGATTCGTCGAGCACGATGAGCCTCGTGCCCGGTTCGAGGGCGGCCTCGTCCTCCACCTGCCAAATGTATGCGGGGTTGACCTCACCGTGCAGGATGCCGCCACCTGGGTGCTGACGGTCGAGAGCTCGGCTCACGAAAAAGCGCGACAGAGTTGCGTCGCCGGGCTCACTGGAAAGGACCGTCTTACCGGCAGCCACGTGGCGGCGCTGCTCGGGCGTGAGAATCGGGAGCTTGATCATCTGGCCTGAGACGAGATGGCTTTGCCCATCTGGCGTGACGAGCACTAGGCCGACGAACGGGCGCTGCAGCCCCTCGTCGGGCTGATTCCGGCTTTCCTCGGTGGTCACCTCAATCGCGGCGTCGAGCGCCATGAGGCGCCTGTGCAGCTCAAGCCCCACCGCCTTGCTCGCTTGGCGCAGCCGCCGCTCGCTCTGCCCGCGCAGTTCGGCCGTTACCTGACGAAAGGAAAGAAAGGCGAGGACCGAGACGGGGAGGAGCGCGCAGCAAACGAAAAGCATGAAGGCGCGCCGGGAGACCTTGCTGGTGAACGTTCGCGTATCGAGCGTCATGGCGTGGCCTCAGTAATCGGAGCCAAGTCCTACGTAGCCGCCATCGTTGGCGCGGACAATGTCGTCCTGGCTTGCTTTGGCGGTGAGCGGGGATGCGCTCTTCCCGTCCAATCCCATACTGTAAAGGTCGTAGCTCGTGTTCAACGGCACGAGGTTGTGGTCCTTGCGGGCCGCTCCCTTCCATCCCGGGCCGGCAGCCGCGAAGCTATAGTACACGTAGGGCCTGTTCCAAGGGTCCATCTTATCTGCGCGATTGATCTCCGCCAGGTCGACCGGCGGTCGGAAGTTCTCGAACTCGAACACGTCGATATCAGTTTCGAGGGCCTGGATGTCCTTGATCGCTCTGACGATCTGCGCGTGGTAGAGCACGCGGATGAAGGAGGGTACCGCGATGCTGGCCAGCGTGCCGATGATCGCCACGACGATCATGATCTCGACCAGGGTAAATCCGACTGATCGGACACGACCGATCCAACACCGCTTTCTTGGGAAGAGAGGTTCAGTCGCGGCTGGGCCCACCAGCGCGCGCCGACCCGAGCCAGATCGGTCAGGATTTTCGTTGCGGCAGACATGGTTAATCCCACCCGCTGCAGCGCTTGTCTCTGAGTTGAACGGAGAGAATCTCTTCCACCATCGTGTGTTCGTTAAACGACGGGCGATGCCCTGATCCTGTCTGGAGCGGCCGGCGAAGGAATGACGGTGGCGATACATCTTGGTCAGGGGACCGATATCCTCCTCAATCGGGGACGACGCGGATCAAAGTGAACGTAAAGAGGGCCTCATCGCTTGGGGAAAGCTCGGACCAATCCTGGAGGAACTCCTTGGCAGAGACGACGAAGGCAGATCTAGCCACATTAGGGGTTTTGATCAAGGCAATGTTTCTCAAATGAGGCCTTGTCTGGTCAATTCTACGGTTGGCAGCCCCGGGTCACGGTTGGAACAGGGATTGTTCGGTGACGGTTCGAGGCGAAGGGCGGGTAGGGATAATCACGTCATGGATGGCTGTGGTTGTGGAGCAGGTCGGCAGCGCCAACGGGGCATCCCCACGGTCTTCGAGTGCGCGGCGCCCCTGGGTCTGATCGACGAAGACTTTCAGGACCCGCTGGCTCGCACGCTTACAACGCTACACTTCAAAGAGCGGAGTAAAATCCCGGCGGAGGACGGAGGAGCAGACGAATGGGGATTCAGTATCAGCGCACCGTTGCCGGCGAAGTTCATCCTGGGGCATATCCATCCGGCCGTCGTCTCCGATCCGTTACTGCACGGCGGCGACTTTTACAGTCCGACGACGACTTGCGGGTGGTGTTCGCCGCATTCCCAAACGTCGTGATTCAATTCGGCCTAATCGCCAAATAATGATGATGGCCGCCAACTCTGCTGAAACCCGCCATGCGGTCGGGAACTTCATCTGTCGCATCAAAGGTATCCCGGCGTTTGCCCGTGACTCCCGCAGTCAGACGATGCAGGACTCGCGGCCCTCCCATTCCCCGCGCGCCCCTGCCCCGACGCACCATTTCCGACTCACCAAATTACCCGCGACGGTGCGTCGCGGGCACGCCCCGATCCACGTGCGTCAGGAGCGGATCGGTCCCTCGTAGGGTTGCCGGGAAAGTTGCACGGCCGCGGCCATGGTGTCGGCGAGGGTGTGATAGACCGGGACTGCGTACTGCCGGGCCAGCGCGGCGAGGTAGTCCCTCTCCGGGGCTTTCGACGGAATACCCAGGATCAGTTTCTTTCCGGCCGCCATGAGTCCGCCCTCGAAATTCGAAGTGGAGGCAGGCATGCCCGCCAGGTCCCGCGGTATCCAAAAGACCACCACGGTCGCTGCCGCCAGGCCTTCCCATTCCCACAGAATCTGGTTCTCGGAATTGTCCGAAGTCCAGTCACCGATGCGCGGCTCGGGGACGAAAACGGTGCCTCTGAAGCCCAATCTTTTCAGAATCTCCAGGGCCTCTGGCCGCCACGAACGCGCGTCCTGATCTTCGGGCGTCGGTCCGGCCAGGAAAATCGACTTGGTCAACGGCTCACACGCATGGACGACTCGAAGGTGATCGCGTTGCACGGTGAGGCCATTGCCCACCTGCATCACCATGTTCGCGATCCCCGCCTCACCCCGGTCTCGCAATACGTCCGCCAGCACACGGATTTGGTTCGCCGCCCAAGGCATCCGGCTGCCTTCCCGTTCCGCTTGTTCGAGCCGTTCCTTGATCCAGCGGAGAGATTCGGCTGGACCGATGGCTTCCACGGGCGCCAGTGGCTGCCCGCCGGCGTGACCGACGGCCGGCGTCGGAAAAAGACGGGTGGATGAGGAAGTGGAGGTTGACGCCATGGTTGCCTGGGCTGGTAGTCGGTGGTCACCGTCGGTCGTGGGGATAAGTGGGCATCCCGACGGACGGTACCCGGCTAGGGTGAGCATGACATGCCTCACGGTGGGATTGCAGGGGGCCAACACCCTAATTTCAAAGGGAAGATCTCCCGCATCTCCGCGAAATTAATATTCCCTCCAAAGACGCTCAGGCGCTCGCCCAGGACCGGCAAGAACAGGGGAAACAACCTGGGCCCGGCTCCGGGATCATCAACCACTGGCGGGTTGCGGAGGTCCCGGCAGCCAGACCTGATACGTCATCCGCGTGCATCCGGCCTCGGCGAACGGCGCGAGCCGCACCGTCACCCCTTCACCTGAATCGATGTCCACCGCCTGGATCGAATAAACCAGACCGGACGGTTCTTGTTTGAAGGCGAGCCGATGGATGTCGAGGGACGGAATGCGAAACTGGCCGACTTTGACTCCAGGATTCAGGCGGTCATCGGCGGCCAGAATCAGCGGACCGCAGGCGAACGCCACCTTGCCCTCGTTGCCGTGCTCGCCCACGATGAGCCGCGGCGTCAGCGGCAGTCGCAGCGTGACGACATCGCCCTCGCGCCACTCCCGGCGGAGGCTGGCGTAGCCCCCGGCGCGAACCGGATCGGTGACCGCCTGGTCATTCACTGCCAGTGTGGCATCGGAGCACCAGGCAGGAATCCGCAAGCTGACGGTAAATTCGTGCGGCGCCGCCGGGTGCAGTTTGAGGCGCACCAAGCCATCGGCGGGATATTGCGATTCGAGTTCCAGCGGGACATTGCCGCCATCGCGGAGGGTAAGTTGCGCCTTGGCCGCGGCGAAAAAATTGACCACGACGCCCCCGGCATCGGTCGTCAGGGCGAACGTGGGGATCAACGCCACGCCGCGCGGTCCGCTGGACTGGCAACAGGTGACGTCAAGAAAAGCGGCGTACGGTTTCTGGCCTTCCATCTGCACAAAGTAGCCCCAAGCAGTGCCATCAGGGCGTTGCGCGCCGAACAACTGGTTCAGCACCACCCGCTCCAATTGCTCGGCAAAGCGGGCTTCGCCGGTCAGCCGCAACAATTGGGCATTGAACTGCAGCCAGGTGACCGCGACGCACGTCTCGCCGACATCGTCGATGTTTGGCAGATCGAAGTCGTCGTGAAAACGCTCCCGATAGCTCGCGGCGCCGGTGAGGAAAAGCCGTTTCTCCACGATGTCCTGCCAGGCGTTCAAACAAGCTTCGATCAGCGGGCGGTCGCCGGTGAGGCGGTAAAGCTCCAACGCGCCGTTCAGGCACGAGAGCATTTCGTAGGCTTTGCCGTTGCCGACCTGATCCACGCGCCGGGCGCTGAGCAGGGTGGAAATGATGTGGGGACCATCCGGCTGCTCCCAGGCCCGCAGCAGATATCGGCAGAATTCGAGGTAGCGCGGTTCGCCGGTGAAGCGATAGAGCAGAACCATGGGCTCGAGCACGCTCGTCGGGGCCATGCCCGCGTGCCAGCCGGCCTTGATGATGTCGCGTTGGCCGGGTCCATCGCCGAAGGTCCGGCAGAGCAAATCGGCCATCCGGCGGCAGGTGGCCAGCGGCGCCAGATCGCCGGTATACCGCATGTACGTGGTCAAACCGATCAGGTTGTATTTGTGCACCCAGACATCCCATTCGGTCCAGCGGTCCTTCTCCAAATAGGTGCCCAGATAGCCGTCGTCGAGCTGGCACCGGCAGAGCCCGGCCGCCACC
>DASRKV010000263.1:0-2613 GCA_035648795.1 Opitutaceae bacterium | reverse complement strand
ACGTAGCCATAGTCGGCGTTCTTCGATCCAACGGCGCGCAGCGACTCCTTGATATAATCTCCCCGGAAGAAGTGCCCCAGGCCGGCTTCAAGCAAAAGCCCTTTGGTGACGGTCCATCCTCCGATCAAATCCACTTCCTGGCCGAGGTCGGGGCCGTAGCTCGGATTGATCCCGAAACCCCTGCCGCTTCCCGGGGTCGCGCCCGGGGTGTTGCGCGGAACGCCCGCGACGTTGTACCAGAAATCGTGGGTGTTCTCGAGATACTGTTGGTGAACGTCAAGTGCCAGCCTGGTGGTCGCGCTGGGCTTGATCGTGAACGAGAGGCGGTAGTCCTCGATATTCTGGAGACCTGAGAGGTCCATTGCGCCGTAAAGCCCATGATTGGAGGGCAAAAGATTCAAGAATGTCTGGCTGCCGCCGTCGGTGGAATTGTGATCGCCCGAGGCGCCGCTGACGATAAGCGCCAGGCGGGGAGTCCCCCCAACGTCCTTCCAGGTGTAGGCTCCCTGCAGGATGAACGCCCACGCGCGTTGATTTAGGCGGGGGGCTGTCTCGGCCACCGCCACGGCCGTCGCGGGAAACACCGCCGTACGGTCTCCGAATTGATACATCGCCTCGATCCCGTAATCCCACGGACCATACGCGCCCGTCTTTGATTTCGCGTGGTAGCCAAGCGTGTAGGTGTCCTGCGGCGCGGTAAACCGGAATGGGGCGGGAACCAGCGACCAGTTATCCGTCACAATCCCCCGGGCGACATTGCGGGCAAAAAAGTAGAGTTCCACCACATTGTCCTTCGAGAGGCCGGGAAAGTCGAAATAGGCGCCTGACAATCTGTCCTGGGAATTGGACTCTTCGAAATGGTTTCCGCGGACGTACACCAGGTCGGCGGCGAATAGATCGACGCCAAAAAACGAATCCTGGTACCTCAGTTTAACCGCATCAAATGTATGCGGAATGTTCAGCCACATGGCGGCGCCGACCAGCCGCTGGTCGCCATAGTTCAGCTCCTGCCGGCCCACTTTGAGGGCGAGCGGGAATTTCTTGAGGTCGCCGATCGCGACATAGCCCAGTTGAAGCTGGAGTGGACCGTCGTTCTCGGCCAGGTTCTTCCCCGGCGAGGTCGCAGTGTAACGGTCGTCGCCCAACGAATAGCTCGACCGCAGCTCGACGACCGCGGAGAAAATGTCGCTCGCGTAGCCGATGCGCGGCATCAGGCGGCTGAGCCAGTATTCGTTGCTGTTCCTGGTCGGCGGCGCCGAGTCGAAGTCGAAGTTCGATCCGGCATGGGTCGTGCCGGCCCCTTCTTTGTCCTCGTAGCGCAGGCGCTCGTTGACGCCGATGTCCCAGTCATGGAGCGCGGGAAGGTTGCCCGCAAGATAGGTGTCGATCGCGCCCGGCACGGGCACGGCAGGCGACGGCGGAACGTATTGGGCGCAGGCCGCCGCGGCCGTGAGCATGAAGAACAAGACTTTGGTGATATTGGTGATTTGCATGGTGGAAATGGGCGCCGCCCGCGCTGCCGGCGCGAAGAGCGCCATCGCGCGCGGTGCGTGCTATTGCGTCTCCCTAAACTTCCTCGCGCGTCGAAGGCGGGATCTCGGCGCGCCCCACTGACCCCACGAGTTTTCCGGCATCGAGGTGCGGGCGAAGCCGTATCTAGGCAAATTGTAGGAGCGAGCTTCCGCCTTCGCTGGAAGCTTCGGCGGACAGGTGCTCGCGACCTGTCCTCCGCAGGCCTTGCGAAGGAGGATTCCGAAGGGAGAATCGCCTGCAAGCAGGCTCCTACACCGATCACCGAACGGCGTTCTTGTCTACGAGCGAAGGCGAGGTTCATTGCATAGATATGGCTAGGTTGTTCCGTTCACTGGAAGCGATCAGTCGTTTTTCTCCGGACAATGGGAAAAGGGGGAGCGGCTTGTCCTCAAGACGCTCTGGGCGCGTTGGGACAGCGCACTCCGCCAACGTCACTTCTTTCCGTAAGATTCATTAGGGGTAAAGAGCAGCAGCGGGCCCTCGGTACGGGCGACAACGAGGGCGGGCCGCGTCGAACCAGGAAGGGCGACGGCCGCCGCGGCGCGAGCTTCACCGATGATGCTGAGCCCGGACTTCGCCGGCAGGACCGGTGTGAAGCCGCCGTGCCCGTCGCCTTTCAGCAGAAGGCCGATGCCGCCGTCAAAACGGCCGGTGGATGGCTCCGGGCCGAAGTTGTTGCCGGCGCAAAAGAGGTCGAGCTTCCCGTCGCCGTCGAGGTCCCGCGCCACGATGGCGTTGATCGGGGCGATTTGGGCGAGCCGGGGCAGCGGTTGGAATTTGAAGGTGCCGTCGGCCTGCTGCAGGAACACCCCGCTCGCGAGTTCGTTCGCCGTGAGACACCGCGCGGCGGCAAGCCGGTCGGCGGGAAAGATCTGCCCGATGGTCGCCTGCGAGTAGGCGTGGTAGGTCGGGAACTTTTTCGGCAGCCACGGGAAGCAGTAGGCGAGTTTGCTGCGGCCGCGCAGGGGATAGAGCCGGCCGTTCTCATATTGGGCCTCGAGCAACTGCTCGCGGCCGCTGCCGTCGAGATCGCCGGCGTAAAGGACGGTGGGCTCGGCGGGGGTGGCGTGATACTTGGTG
>DASRKV010000262.1:0-3516 GCA_035648795.1 Opitutaceae bacterium | reverse complement strand
GGGGTGTCCGGTTGCGCCGGGGGTATCGGCGCCGCGTGCCGGCGAAGCGGCCGAAGCTGGATCCGTTCATCGGGATCATCGACCAGATCCTGGAAGATGAACAAGCCGCCCGGCGAAGCAGCGGCATACCTCAAAGCGAATTTTCGAGCGTGCGCGTGACGAGCACGGTTGCGCTGGCGGGCTTGCCATCGTGAAGGACTACGTGCTGGCGCGCCGTCAGCGGCTCCGCGAGGTGTTTGTGCCGCTGCGGCACGATCCCGGGCTTGCGCAGGCGGACTTCGGCGAGGCTGTGGCGGTGGTCGGCGGCGTGGAGCAGATCCACTTCTTCGCGCTGGATCTGCCGCACAGCGACGCCGGCTTCGTGCAAGCGTATCCGACGGAGACGACGGAGGCGTTCTGCGTGGGGCACGCCGCAACATTCAGCTTCTTCGGTAAGGTGCCGAAGTCGATCCTTTACGATAACACGACCCTGGCGGTGGCGCGCATCCTGGGGGACGGGACACGGCAGTGGACACGCGTGTTCAGCGAGCTGCAATCGCACTACCTCTTCCTCGACCGCTTCGGCCGTCCGGGCAAGGGCAACGACAAGGGCAAAGTGGAGGGGCTGGTCGGCTATGTCCGGCGGAACTTCCTGGTGCCGGTGCCGCGGGCGACGAGCTTTGATGCCCTGAATGCGAATTGCCTTCCGGCCCCTAAGAACCTGACCGTGTCCAATAATTCAGGGGCAACAACAGGTCTAGAAGGCCAAGGGCCAGAGACGGCTAGCGCGTGGATTGCAGGGCACCTACAGTGTCCAGCGTATCTGCAGATACAGTCAAGGATTAGCGATGTACGTTCTCAAGCCGCCGCCACCCCAGATCGATGCTCGCTTGCTTGACCTGCTGCGGCGGGCGGAGCCTGCGACGATCGGCCATTTTCGTCATGTCGGCTTCATGGATGCGGGCATGAAGGGCCTGTTCCCGAACATCCGTATCGCCGGAACGGCGGTGACAGTATTGGCGCCGGGGCCGGACGCCACGATCGTGCACTACGCCATCGGCAAGGCGCGGCCGGGGGACATCCTGGTGATCGATCGCTGCGGCGACGGCAAGCATGCCGCGATGGGCGGTGCGGTTGCCTATGCCGCGCGCAAGGCCGGCGTCGCCGGCATCGTGGTGGACGGCATGGTCACCGATATCGGTGAGCTTCGGCAGTACGGTGTGCCTGTCTGGGCGCGCGGTCTGTCGCCGATCACCGTAAAACTGCTCGGCCTCGGTGGCGGCTTCGGCGTGCCTGTCTCCTGCGGCGGCGTCGCGGTCTCGCCCGGCGACGCGGTCTTTGCCGACGAAAACGGCGTGCTGGTCCTGCCGCCGGCCGAGATCGAGGCGTCCGCGAACCGTGCAATCGGCCTGCAGAACGACGAGAAGAAGACGCTGACCCGCATCGATGCTGGGGAGAAATACCCGGACATCATCGGCTCCACGGCCATCATCGAAAAGCAACTCGCCCAGAGGTAGGTGTCGCAAGGCAGAAGGAATTCAAGCATGACATCCGCCCAGGCCGATCTGCAGAGCGCCGCCACCTCCGACATGGAGGCGATCTATCGGAAGATCGCCGCTCGGGTGCTGCCGTTCCTCACGCTGCTGTTCGTCGTCGCGTGGCTGGACCGCGTCAATGTCGGGTTTGCGAAACTGCAGATGCTGCAGGATCTCGGGCTCAGCGACGCCGTCTTCGGCGTCGGCGCCGGCATCTTCTACGTGGGCTACCTGCTGTTCGAGGTTCCGAGCAACCTGCTGCTGGAACGGATAGGCGCGCGCAAGACGATGGCGCGCATTGCGATCCTGTGGGGCCTGACGACGATGGCGATGATGTTCGTCACCTCCACCACCTCGTTCTACCTCCTGCGGTTCCTGCTCGGCGCGTTCGAGGCCGGGCTGTATCCGGGTGTCGTTCTCTATCTCACCTACTGGTTCCCGAGCCGGCGCCGGGCGCAGATGCTCGGCTTCTTCATGACCTCGGTGCCGCTTGGCGGCATACTCGGCGGCCCAATCGCCGGCTGGATCATGGGCACAATGGGCGGCGTCGGCGGCCAAGCGAACTGGCAATGGCTGTTCATCTTGGAGGGGATCCCCGCGATCCTGATGGGGCTGCTCGCCTTCGTTCTGCTGGACGATAAGCCCGAGCAGGCCAGCTGGCTCACCGCCGATGAGAAGCGCCTGGTGCTGACGGATATGGAGCGGGACCGGGCCGCCGCCGGCGAGCGCAAGCACGCGTTCCTCGATGCAGTCAAGATACCGCAGGTTTGGCTACTGGCGCTGATCTATTTCTGCCTGGTCAGCGCCAACCCGACGCTGGGGTTCTGGGGCCCGACCCTCATCAAGAGCCTCGGCGTGCAGAGCGACGTGGTGATCGGCTTCCTGGCCGCCGTGCCATACGTTATCGGGGTGATAGCGACCATTCTGGTCGGCCGACATTCCGACCATCGCCAGGAACGGCGCTATCATTGCGGCCTGTCGACCCTGACGGCGGCGGTGGGACTGGTGCTGATCGGCGTGCTCGCCAACCATCCCGCATTGTCCTTCCTGGCGCTGGTCGTGGCGGTGGCCGGGGTGCTCGCCGCCTTCGCGCCGTTCTGGCAGATGCCGACCATGTTCCTGGCGGGGAGCGCCGCGGCCGGCGGCATCGCGCTCATCAACTCGCTCGGCAACCTCTCCGGCTTCGTGGGGCCGGCCCTGGTCGGCTGGCTGAAGGACCAGACCGGCTCGATCGCCACCGGCCTCTACGCGGTGGCGGGGATGGAGGTGCTGTGCACGGTGCTGATCCTGCTGTTCATCCCCCGGCTCAGGGCGGCGCCGGCTCCCTCAAACAATGCCTGAGGCGCTCACATTTCCGGTGGCGCCCGGTCGTGCCGGTCCATCATCTCCTGGTAGGTGTAGCGGCGCGCCCCAAAGCGGGTTCTCCATGCTCATCTGCCGTATCAGCGGTCGCCCTCCCAGTGAGCGCGACTTCCAACGTCAGCAGCGGCGAAAGCCGGCCCGATGCCAACGCACGAGGGTCTCAGGCCGGATGATCGTGAGGACCTGCAGGATCGACGGAAACCAGCGATAGAGCAGAATAAAGGGATTGCCCCGGCGAATGTTGAAATAGGAGGAGCGGCGTTGCTCGCCTTGAGCCGGTAGGCTCGGGGTGTCGAATCCACGAAGGAAAGCAACGCCATGAAGAAAGTTAGCACAACATTGATCGCTTCGCCTCCGACTGGAATGGGGGCTGTGGGCAAAGCTTGGGACGCCGTTTCGGTCAGCTTTGATCGGTTCTGTCTGACGGCCGGGATCGAGGCGCTCGGAACCATGATGGAACAGGACGCCGAGCAGGCTTGCGGGGCTCGCCATGCCCGCAGCGATGGCCGGCGCGGTCATCGCTGGGGCCGAACCCAGGGCAAGATCGGCTTCCACGCCGGCAAGGTGGCGGTTGAGCGGCCCCGCGTGCGCGACCTCGGGGGCCAGGAACTGGCGCTGCCGAGCTGGGAGCGTGCGGTCG